>NZ_SRIO01000010.1 GCF_004684205.1 Candidatus Macondimonas diazotrophica | reverse complement strand
TCCGCTTGAAGGCGACTTTCTGCTATGCCTCGCCGACAGACCCGCAGGATGCTGTTGCATATACGAGGGCAGGCTTGGAGATCGTGTTTCGACCCAGCGACAAGAAGATGAAGAAAGGTAAAGCCAACGCCGAAACGAAGGGGTTTTTCGACATGAAGAAGTACGCCACAGAGAAGGAGCGCCGTTCCGACATGGGCAAGTGGGAGACGGTTCTGCACGGCAATAAGTCCATGCGGGGCAGTAGTCTCGACAACCCTGTGTTCGACATCCACTACAACGCACGCGAAGCTGGTGGGCCGACGACGAGCGCCGAGAAGATCCGCTACGCCTTGATCATTACCGTTGAGGCACCCAAGCACGCAGACCTTTACAACGACATCTTGCGCGCTTACGCGAAGACGCTTGTGCCCATTCAGCCGAAGGTCACCCTTCCGGTACGTGTGTAGTGGCCGTTACGGGGGAGGGCGCCACCTCTACGACCGAATTTGAAGAAGGAAAACCGTTGTGATCAGCAACCAAGAGTGCCCATTTGGAGGAAGGCGATCGTGTTGATCACAGGATCTTCGGGTTCGGTACGGTCGATAGGGTGTCGGTAGCTGTTGTTCGTCCCGATATGCGGAGTCCAGGTGGTATCCGTGATGCTGGCTGGAGCATCCCGGTGCGATGGGATGACGTCAAGCGGACTGCGGGGTTGGTCATGCACGACGCCCTGCGCAAAATTGAAACGCCTGACTCTCGTCCGTTAGGCTATTGGGATAGCCTACTGGCAACCTTTGCTAAAAGATTGGCTAGCTGTGCCGCGAGGGGTCGAGGTAGCCGTAGCTGGATTCTGTCTTGCCCCAGAGTCTGCTGACATAGCAAGGGTTTTGGATGCACAGCGAAAGACGTTTGAAGCGATGCAGCGATTCTGGGAACAGGAGAGAGCAGGGGAGCACCCGTAGCCACTGTGGGATTGACCCGTCAGGCTGTAAATGTGTCGCTGATGCAGCATTCCCAGTCCCGTATCCTTCGGATTGATTGATGATGGTGTTGCCAGAGTTGCTGCCACGCAAATCGCTTCATCTCCCGCGCCAGAAAAAGATGCGCGCTTCTTAGGGTGAAATTGCCGGTACTGTTGCAGCTGCAAGAGGCACCGAGTTGGCCAGCCTGAGGGTTAGGGTTCCTCCCGGCAACTCGGTTGAAGCGCTGGCGGGCAACCCCAAGCGGCGGCACAGCGTCCGGATCCAACGACCCGTGGTGTCTCTGTGTTTCGGCTGAAAGGAGAGGACGGCGCACATCAGCTGGCTACCACGAGGAGCAGGCAATTGCGGAATTTCTCGACGAAATCCTGCTGGAAGCATTCATGAAGCTGAGGGGCATCACCGCCTGCCAACTCGCGGCAGACATCGACGTCTCACCCAGCCGCATCGTTGAACCTGTCAACGGCCGCTGTCCCATCACCGCCGATACTGCGCTGCGCTTGGTCATCCACTTCGGCATGGACGCGCGATTCCGGATGACCCTGCAAACGGAATGCGACATGCGCGTCGCGTCGCGCGAGCTGAAGGATAAGATCGTGCCGCCAATTCGGGTGCATGAGCACCGTTCGGCCTGACGTGTACCACCATGACCGAGAACGGGGCATCCACACAGCCCACCGCCTGCCCGGTGCTTGATCCGTGAAGCGCCGAGGTTCTTTCGATCGACCGACAACGCTGCCGATGGCACGCGCCATTCAAAGACAAAGCAGCCGAGCCTTTTTCGTCTCAACGGGTAAATGCCGCTGAATGCCTAGAGATCGAACAGGCTATTCGTGACCTCGCGGAGCGGCCCATGGAATCTGCTGAGCTTCCCTGCGCCTTATCTCAGGCGACGCGCTAAAGACTTCACGCCGCCGAGCGACTGCACATCGAGCAGTCGCCAAGGTCGCGCACCACCTGGGCACGGGAAGAGGGCTTCGGTCTGGCGTTGTTGTCCGCATGACACGAAGCGCCTTACATGATCCGCGCTGGTGAGTGGCGATGTCCACAAGGCCAATGGGCGAGTCTTCGACGTGCGCATCACCGGCACGGCGACGCCCGGTCTGCGCCGAGTCCGAGCGTCGCATCCATTGCGGTGGCGGCTTTACGCCACGTACCGGGGCGCTGGCGTTCCGACCTGCGTGGCGCCGAATAGAGCGGACCGGGCCTGCTCGTAAGTGGTCCAGACGCTGGTGTCGTGGACCGAGGGGAGCGTGACTGCCTCACCCTGATCGAAACCGGCAAGCGCCGCATCGACCAGCTGCTCGGTCGTCATTACCACCGCGGGATCGAACGCCGACAGGGGAATGCCGGCTTGATCGTAGAATTCGGTGGCCGTGCCAGCGGGCAGTACGGCCTGAACCCGCACGCCGGTATTCGCCAGTTCCTCCTGAAGCCCACGCGTGAACATCAGCGCGTAGCTTTTCGTGGCGCTATAGAGTGTCGTGACCGGAAGCGCGTGGAAGGCCATGACCGACGCAATGTTGATGATTGCGCCAGAGCGGCGTTTCAGAAAGGCCGGAAGAACCGCGCGGGTGAGCCGGGTGGGAGCGACGACGTTGAGCGCGATCGTTGCCGCTGCGTCCGCGTCCGACATGTCTGCGGTGCTGCAGAGCTTGCCGTTGCCAGCGTTGTTCACCAGAAGCCCGATCCGCTCGTCGGTGCGCAGCAGGTCTTCGACCCGGCCAAGTCCGGCTTCGGTTGTGAGATCGGCCTGCATCGGATGGGCTGCGATGCCGTGCGCCGCGGACAGGGTGTGCACCAGCTGGTGCAGTCGTTCCATTCTGCGGGCGACCAGCACGAGATCATGGCCGCGACTGGCGAGTCGATCGGCATAGACGGCGCCGATTCCGGAGGACGCACCGGTCACGACGGCGATGGGATTGGCTGACGACATGGGAATACCTCCATGTTGTTTAATGGTCATTAAATTATGGGTTCGTTGACTGGCTCTGTCAAAGGTTATTTAATGATAATTATGGAACAGGGCATGAAACGATCAGGAGGCAGGCCACGACGCTTCGACCGGGACGCCGCATTGGAAACGGCGATGCGGCTCTTCTGGCGTCACGGCTATGAAGGGGTCTCGTTTCAGCAGCTCACCACCGCACTGGGCGTCGCCGCGCCCAGTCTGTACGCTGCATTCGGCAACAAGGCGTCGCTCTATCGGGAGGCGCTGGATCGTTACGCCGCAATGCGTGGCGCCTCTGACCTTTCGTTCATGGATGAAGCCCTGTCTCTTCGCGAGGCGGTGCGCCTGCTGCTGGAGGGAACGGCGCAAGGTCTGGTCGACCCCAAAGGCGAAATTGGCTGCATGCTCAACACCGGCATGATCGCCAGCCATCCGGATCATGCCGATCTGGCGCATGAGCTGGCGCAGCGGCGCCGAGCGTTCCGCGAGCTGTTGGCGGCAAAATTGTGTCAGTGGGTCGGGCCGGTGCGTGCGCAAAGATTATCGCGTTACATCGTTGCGGTCATGCAGGGCTTGGCCATCCAGGCGCGAGACGGCTACAGCCTCGAGGAACTTCGAGAGGTGGTCAGCGAGGCGCTGGATGCGATTCCGGTATCGCCATAACCACGGATTGACACGGCGGAACACGATGATGTCGTGACCCATTGACACGGGCAGCGCTGACTCTCGGGATCGAGAGGATCGCCACTTCTCCGAAGTCAGGCGGTATTCCGATCAATTGGGGGTGCTCACCATGGGGGTAACATCCGTTTGATTTCGATCCGGACGATTCTCTTTCCCTGAAAATGCGGCGCGCTGCGGCCACGTCTGGTTGAGGCTGTTTCGAACCGATCCAGCCAAAGCGGCTGCCCATCGGGCCTGTGCGCCCTGACGGTCACGGACCAAGTATCGAGGATGACATCGATTTCGGCCCGAGTCACGGCAACCTTGCTTTTACGATTCCCGCGTCCGATGCGTTCATGGAGCAGATCATGCTCAGCGATGATCGGGAGCCGTGAGTGCGAAGCTCGGCGTGCGTCTGGCTATTGCGCGCGGGACGGAACAGCGTGGAATCGCTTGAAAATCCGTTCCTGCGAATCCCGTAGGCGGTGTTTATGCGGCCAACAGAGCACAACGATGCGTCGGCTCTCAGTTGATCTCGATTCTTCCCGGGTTGCGTTGGCCACATGAGTTAACGCCCGCCGCCCGATCATCGCCGACAAGGCACCATGAACGGCCGCCGTTTTCAGCGTGCTTTCGCCGTAGCGCGACGGGAGCGGAACCCTTCAAACCGCCTCCGAGTAGGGGCCCCGCAGTCTGGTGAGACGGCCAGCGCGTTGGCGGGCGGGGACGAACCCACCCGGAGCGGGGAAGGCCCCATTCTCGAATTCTCGAAACGGCTCCCGCAAGTTCAACGTAGATTCCGGTAAAGACCGGGCTCTGCCCCATTGCTCCGGCGACGAGTGCGTCTCGCACGCGGATACGCGCCAGATTCGGTGAGGGGTGTCGAAGCCCATCGGGATGGCCGGCCGCGGTGCCGGTCCAGCGCGTCCGACCGGGTTTGGCGCGCAACACGGCCCTGAATGCCAATGGTGATGCGGCGACTTGGGCCGTCTGCCGATTGCCGGCATGGACCGTGTCGTTTTCGGCGCGCTGCGGCCAAGCAATATTCACGCCATGGTCGCTTACCGATCCGTGGGCTGATCGGTCGGGTGAGGTCTCGTATCGGAAGAATTCCCCATGCCATGGCATGCCCGCTGGACTCGGGCGCGCTGTCCGCCAAGTTGAGGGGCGGGTCCGAATCGGGATGCCTGGATTGTGGCCAATCTTACCGGAAATTCAGTGATCCTTGGCGGCTCGCTGCCCCATTCTGGTGCGCTCGCCCCATTCTGGTTGCCGGTTTTTTCGGGGCCGAAGTGGCACGTCCACAGGATTCGGGTTTCCGCCGGTCGGCTCAGCAAAGCATTGCCTTGTCAGGGCCTTTTATCTGTGGTCATCATGTGGCCATGGTCGATGTGACACAGGACAACATAGCCACCCAGAGCTGGGGGAGCCTGTTGGAATCTGCGGTGCAGCTGCGTCATGCACTGCACCGGCGCCCCGAGTTGCCTTGGCACGAGCGGGGCACGGCAATCATCATCCGCGAGCATCTCAGCGCCGCGGGCATCCGCTGGCGCGAATGTGCCGATACCGGCACCGTGGCCACTTTGGCGCCCAATGCCAGCGGCGATCCCATTGCCCTGCGGGCCGACATTGATGCCCTGCCTATTCACGAACAGGCTGCGGTGGATTACCGCTCCGAGCACATCGGGTGTATGCATGCCTGCGGCCACGATGGCCATACAGCAACCCTGTTTGCCGCACTCTGGTGGCTGAAAAAGCACGAGGACCGGTTGCCTGCCCCGGTGGTGGTGTTGTTCCAGCCGGCCGAGGAAGGCGGCCACGGCGCGCGACGCATGATCGAGGACGGCGCACTGCAAGGAGTGTCCTGTATCTACGGCTGGCACAACTGGCCCGCGATTCCTTACGGCAAGGCCGTGTGTCCCGATGGCCCGGTGATGTCGGCCAACGGAACCTTCCAGATCAGGGTGATGGGGCAGGGCGGGCACGCCAGCCAGCCGGAAAAATGTCGGGATCCGGTGCTGGCGGCATCCGCCATTACCCTGTCGCTGCAACAGCTGGTGAGCCGGCGGCTGCCTCCCCAGGCCGCGGCCGTGGTCAGCGTGACGAGTATCGATGCCAGAAGCGCCGAAACCGTCATTCCCGATCAGGCAAGCATCGGCGGCAGCATCCGGCTGGCGCGCGACGGGTATCGCCCGACAGTCGAGGCGCTGATTCACAGCACTGCCATGGAAACCGCCCGGGCCTATGGCGTCGAGGCCCAGGTGACGGTGTTGCCGCGCTATGGCGCCACCATCAACCACGCCACGGCCGCCGGGGCGTACCGCACGGCGCTGGCCGAGGAGTTCGGCGCCCAATGGCAGTGCCAGGACACCTTGCTGCCGATCATGGCCAGCGAGGACTTCAGCTATTACCTCAAAGAGATTCCAGGTGCCTACGCCCTGGTGGGGGCGGATGATGGCGCGGGCCATGACCTGCCCTGTCACAGCCCACGCTACGTGTTCAACGATCATTTGATTCGGCACATGGGCCGGGTCTATGCACGACTGGCCGGTGCTCCGGTGCCGGATTGACCGGCATCCTGAGCGAATCCGGATCACCCGGGGACCGCGTCACTGACCGAGGAGGCCGAAAGATGGAAGTGTTTGGGCGTTGGGAGTCGGAGATTCGCGGGTACTGCCGCGCCTACCCCACGGTGTTCGTGTCGTCTTCGAATGCTCGGCAGGGGGACGAGCAGGGCAAGTCATTCATCGATTTCTTTGCGGGTGCCGGGGTACTGAACTTCGGGCACAACAATCCGCGCATGAAAGCGGCGATTGTGGAATACATCCAGCAGGATGGCATCACCCACAGCCTCGACATGTACACGCAGGCCAAGCGTGCATTCATCGAAACCTTCGTCGAGGTGATCCTGCAGCCGCGCGGCTGGGATCATCGTCTGCAGTTCATGGGGCCCACTGGGACCAATGCGGTGGAAGCCGCCCTGAAACTGGCGCGGCGGGTCACCGGTCGTCCAAACGTGGTGGCCTTTCACAAGGGCTTCCACGGCATGACGCTAGGTTCCCTGGCGCTGACGGCGAACAGCTATTTCCGCGGCGCGGCGGGTGTGCCGTTGAACCATGTCATGCATGTGCCGTTCGGGTGCGAGACCCCGTGTGCCGATTGCCAGCTGGGTTGCGGCATGGATTCGCTGAACGCGTTGCGGGCGCGTTTCCAGGATTCGTCCTCCGGGTTGGCGCCACCGGCCGCGTTCGTGGTGGAGGCGATCCAGGCCGAGGGTGGCGTCAATGTCGCCAGCGAAGTCTGGCTCCAGGGCGTTCAGCAGCTGGCCAGTGATCTCGGTGCCTTGTTCATCATCGACGACATCCAGGCCGGTTGCGGCCGGACCGGAAATTACTTCAGCTTCGACGGCATGGGTCTGGCGCCCGACATCGTCTGCCTGGCCAAGGGACTGGGCGGCTTCGGTACACCGATTGCCATGAATCTGGTCAAGCCGGAACACGATGCACACTGGTCGCCGGGTGAGCACACCGGCACCTTTCGCGGCCAGAACCTGTCGTTCGTGGCCGGCCGGATCGGGCTCGAGTACTTCCGTGATGGGGAACTGCTGACCGCGGTGCGGCGCAAGGGCGGGGTCCTGCGCGAAGCACTGCAGGGGCTGGCGAGCCGCTATCGCCGTCTCGGGTTTCAGGTGCGCGGCAAGGGCATGATGCAGGCCATCGACCTGCGGGACGGCGCACTGGCTAAACGGGTGGCAGGCAACTGTTTCAAGCTGGGGCTGATCATCGGGCCCTGCGGAACCGGTGGAAAAGTGATCAAGCTGATTCCGCCGCTGACGATTCCGGATGACGACCTGCAGGCGGGGCTGGAATTGCTGGCGCGCGCCATCGACCAGGCAGTGGAGGCAGCATGAAAGTTCGTGACGATATGACCTTCCCGTTCGCGGAATACGAACGGCGTATCAATGCGCTCCGCCAGCGCATGAAGGAGCGTCTGCTGGACGCTGTGGTGATCACCGACCCCGAAAATCTGATGTACCTGACGGATTATCAGACCACGGGCTACTCGTTCTTTCAGGCGCTGGTGGTGCCGCTGGAGGGGGAGCCCTTCATGATCACCCGTGAGCTGGAGGCAACCAATGTCTATCACCGCACCTGGCTGGAAATCGCGCGGCCCTATCCGGATACCGGTGATCCGATCCAGGCGCTGGTGCAGAGCCTGCGTGAGTTTGGGCTCAAGAATAAGTGCATCGGATATGAGCGCAACAGCTATTTCTTCCCCGCCTATCATCAGGATGCCATTCATACCACCTTCACCGAAGGCCGGTTGCTGGATTGCTTCGGCATTGTCGAGGAAGGCCGGATCTGCAAGTCCGAGGTCGAACTGGACGTGATGCGCAAGGCGGCCATGGCGACTCAAGCCGGTATGAAGGCCGGCATCGAAGCCTGCCGCGCCGGGGTCACGGAAAACGAGATTGCCGCCGAAATCAGCGCCGCCATGTTCAAGGCCGGCGGCGAGGCGCCGGCAGTGATGCCCTATGTGGCGTCCGGGCCGCGCACGCTGATCGGCCATGCCACCTGGGAAGGGCGCACCGTCCAGCCCGGCGAACATGTATTCCTGGAAGTGGGCGGCTGCTATCGCCGTTACCACACGGCCATGATGCGCACGGTGGTGCTGGATCACCTGTCCGATTCCCTGTGCAAGGCCCAGGAGCGCATGCGATTGGCACTGAAGGAAGCCCACAAGGCCATTCGCCCCGGTATTACCGTGTCGGATGCGGACAACCTGATTCGCCAGATCATCACCGACAACGATGTGGGCGCGCGACTGATTACGCGCTCGGGCTATTCCATCGGTATCGCGTTCCCGCCGAGCTGGGATGAGGGTTACGTGATCAGTCTCAAGCAGGGCAATTCCTCGATTCTGCGCAAGGGTATGACCTTTCATCTGATTCCCTGGATGTGGGCGGTGGATGGCGACAAAACGGTCGGGATATCCGACACCATCTATGTCACCGACGATGGCTGTGAGTCGTTCTTCGATATGGAACAGTGCATTCACAGCAAGCCCAAGCCGGCACAGGCGAAACTGCCCGGTCCGGCCAAGGCCGCCACTGCCTGACCCTCAGCAGGGATGGCCGGCACCAAGGAGCGTTCCATGTTGATGACCACCGACCCGACCACCGGCAAGCTGACCCGCCAGACGGCACCGCTGGATTCACCGGGACTGGACGCCGCCATCGGCCGGGCGCATTCGGCCAGCCGGGAATGGCGCGCGATGTCGTTCGCGGAGCGAGCGAATGTGTTGAGGAATGTGGCGCAATATCTGCGCGAGCACACCGAAGCGCTGGCCCCGCTCATGACCGAAGAGATGGGTAAACCCATCAAGGAGGCACGCGGTGAAGTGGCCAAGGCAGCCTGGTGCGCCGAGCATTATGCGGAACATGCCGAGCAGTATCTGGCGCGGCAGGTGATCGAGTCGGATGCCACACTCAGTTACGTCCAGTTTCTGCCGCTCGGCGTGGTGTTGGGTATCCTGCCCTGGAACGCCCCGTTCTGGCTGGCCTTCCGCTTCTGCGCCCCGGCGCTGATGGCCGGCAACACCTGCCTGATGAAGCACGATCCGCACGTGCAGGCCTGCGCGGCCGCGATTGCCGGCGTGTTCGATGCCGTCGGTGCGCCGCCGGCCATTCTCCAGAATCTGGCGCTGGCCAACGATCAGGTGGAGCGGGTGATTCGGGACCGGCGTGTGCAGGCGGTGTCCTTCACCGGCTCCAGCGCAGCCGGTGCCAAAGTGGCTGCGGTTGCGGCTTCGGAAATCAAGCCTGCCGTGCTGGAACTGGGGGGTTCCGACCCTTGCCTGATTCTGTCGGATGCCGATCTGGACAAGGCCGCCGAGGTGGTGACGCTGTCGCGGATCATCAACGCCGGGCAGTCCTGCATCGCCGCCAAGCGCATCATTGTCGAGGCGCCGGTCTACGACGCATTCATCGACAAACTGGCCACGCGCCTGTCGGCGCTGAAGCTGGGCGACCCACGGGCAGAAAGCACCGACGTGGGCCCCATCGCCCGGCCGGATCTGCGCGATAACCTGCACCGTCAGGTGCGGCAAACCATTGATGCCGGAGCGCGCTGTCTGCTCGGTGGCGAGATGCCCGAGGGCGATGGATTTTTCTATCCGGTGACCCTGCTGGTGGATGTCACGCCGGGCATGGCGGCGAGTTGCGAGGAAACCTTCGGCCCGGTGGCGGTGGTGATGAAGGCGGATGATGCGGAGCAGGCGCTCGCGATGGCCAATGACAGCGATTACGGTCTGGCGGGCAGTGTCTGGACCCGCACCGAGCGCGGCGAGGCGCTGGCGCGGCGCATGGAGACCGGCCAGGTGTCCGTCAATGGCATCGTCAAGACCGATCCGCGTCTGCCCAGCGGGGGCATCAAGCGTTCCGGTGTGGGGCGCGAATTGGGCGCGCATGGCATTCATGAGTTCGTCAACGCGCAGCAGGTCTGGATCGGTCCGGTGAAGGGCTAGTCCGGCGCTGGCTCGTGCGGCCTGATCGAGGCACTCCGTCAGGTTTGATCGGCCATTGTCCGACAGGAGCCTGATGAGGTCTCATGGGTCGCGTGCCGGACAAGGCCGCCGGCGGGCAGCGCGTCTCCCGGATGCGTGATGACGCCCCTTGTGTACCGGGTTCGCACCGCGCCGGGACGGCGATCGCGAGCCATGGGGACGATGGCTGGCGGGGGCGGTGTAAAAGCCTGCTGGTCTGTCGAATCAGGCCCGCCCCGTTGGGGATCAGGATTCGGTGTCCAGGCGCTCCCGCAGCCGGTAGAGCAGATCCAGCGCCTCGCGCGGGCTGAGCTGATCGGGGTCGAGGGTGCGCAAGGTCCGCGAAACTTCCGATTCGGCGGTGCTGAATAGCGGCAGCTGAGGGGGCATCTCGGCAGGCAGCGGCATGGGGGACTGTGTTTCGAGCGCGTCCAGATGGCGCCGCGCGGCCATGACCACCGATCGGGGAACGCCGGCCAGTGCGGCGACCTGCAGGCCATAGCTGCGGCTGGCAGGGCCTTCGCGCACGCTGTGCAGGAAGATCAGCGACTCGCCATGCTCGGCAACTTCCAGATGCACGTTGGCCACGCCGGTGAGATTCTGGGCCAGATCGGTCAGCTCGAAGTAGTGCGTGGCGAACAGGGTGAAAGCGCCGATGCGCGTAGCCAGATCCTCGGCGCAGGCGCGCGCCAGGGCGAGGCCGTCGTAGGTGCCGGTGCCGCGCCCGATCTCGTCCATCAGCACCAGACTGCGGGCCGTGGCATGGTGCAGGATATTGGCTGTTTCGGTCATCTCAACCATGAACGTGGAGCGGCCCGAGGCCAGTTCATCGGCGGCGCCGATGCGGGTGAAGATCCGGTCTACCGGCCCGAGACGGGCGGCGCGGGCCGGCACGTGGCTGCCCATGTGGGCGAGCAGCACGATCAGCGCGACCTGGCGCATGTAGGTCGATTTGCCGCCCATGTTCGGACCGGTGATGACCAGTAGTCGCTGGTTTGGGTCCAGGCGCAGGTCGTTGGGGACGAAGGGCCCGTCCAGCGCCTGTTCGACCACGGGGTGGCGGCCGGCGTCGATTTCGATGCGCGCCTCATCGATGAGCTCAGGCTCGCTCCAGTCGAGGCTGAGCGCCCGTTCGGCCAGACAGGCGAGCACATCCAGCGTGGCCAGCGCGGTCACGGTTTCCTGGAGTGTGGGCAGCTCGCCAGCGAGCTCCGTGAGCAAGGTCTCGAACAGCGCCTTTTCCCGCATCAGGGCCCGTTCACGGGCGCCCAGCACCTGGTCCTCGAAGCGTTTCAGCTCCTCGGTGATGTAGCGCTCGGCACCCTTGAGCGTCTGGCGTCGGGTGTACTCGGGCGGGATACGCTCGGCGTGGCTGCGGCCAAGCTCGATGTAGTAGCCATGCACCCGGTTGTAACCCACTTTCAGCGTGGCGACGCCGGTGCGTTCGCGCTCGCGCCGTTCGAGGTCGAGCAGAAAGCCGTCGGCGTTTTCCGACAGGGTGCGCAGACGGTCGAGTTCGGCGTCGAAGCCGGGCGCGATCACCCCGCCGTCGCGCAGCAGGGCCGGGGGTTCCACGACCAGCGCCCGCTGCAGCCGTTCATGAATCGCCGTGTGATCATGCAACTGCGTGTGCAGCTGATCGAGAAGCGGACTGTCCAGCTCGGCAAGCAGTGCGCGTACCTCCGGCAGCCGCGCCAGGCCGCCGCGCAGCGTGGTCAGATCGCGCGGCCGCGCAGTTGCCAGCGCGATACGGGTGAGGATGCGCTCCAGATCGCCGACGCCTCGCAACAGCGGCTGCAGCGTCTGCCGGACCGCCGCGTCCCGCAGCGTGGTGACCGCCTGGTAACGGCGGCGCAGCGCGGTCTGATCCCGCAATGGCCGCTGCATCCAGCGGCGCAGCAGACGGCTCCCCATGGGGGTTTGGGTGCGATCCAGCACGGCGGCCAGCGTGTGGTCGCTGCCGCCGCGTAGATTGGTCTCGAGTTCCAGATTGCGCCGCGTGGCTGCATCCAGCAGCAGACTGTCCTCGGGCTGCTCGACATGGAGTGCACGCAGGTGCGGCAGCGCGCCGCGCTGGGTGTCCTCGACGTAACTGAGCAGCGCACCTGCAGCGGCGATGCCGGCCTCAAGTTCCTCGGCGCCGAAGCCGCCGAGGTCATGGGTCTGGAACTGGCGGCAGAGCTGAGTGCGCGCGCTGGCCGAATCGAAATGCCAGACCGGCCGGCGGCGCAGGGCGCGATGCGTGGCCCAGGGCGCCGGTGGGACGAAGTCCTCGGGGATCAGAAGCTCGGCCGGTTGCAGCCGCTCCAGCTCCGCCAGCCAGTCCGCCTCGTGCGGGGTTTCAAGGATACAGAACCGCCCGCCGGACAGATCCAGCCAAGCCAGGGCGCAGCGTTTGCCGATTTGGTGGATCCCCACCAGCAGGTTGTCTCGACTCGACTCGAGCAGGCCTTCGTCGGTGACGGTGCCGGGGGTGACGATGCGGCTGACACTACGCTCGACCGGCCCCTTGCCGGGCGTGGGCGTGCCCACCTGCTCGCAGATCACCGCCGACTCGCCGAGTCGCAGGAGCCGCGCGAGATAGCTTTCCAGGGTGTGGTGCGGTACGCCGGCCATGGGGATGGGCAGGCCTGCCGATTCGCCGCGCTGGGTGAGGGTGAGATCGAGCAAGGCCGCCCCGCGCCGGGCATCCTCGAAGAAGAGCTCGTAGAAGTCCCCCATGCGATAGAACAGGAGATGATCCGGGTGCTCGGCCTTGATGCGCAGGTACTGCTGCATCATCGGCGTATGGCGATCGAGGGGCGGTGCGGAAGGCTTGGGGCGCGCTGGATTCATGAATGCCGTCGGAAAGCAAAGCGGGCGATGGTTGGAGACCGGAGGCGCTGCTGGGCGGCGCTGGCGATTTCGGGTCGCTGTAGGCTAGCGCGCCGGGGCCGGGGCGTCCATCCGCGCAATCGCCATTGCGCCGCAGGACGCTGGCCGATTCGCGGTTGCAAGCCCGCGAGCGTGCTGGGTTGGGGCATGGTTGTGGTGCGCTGAGAACCGCTGTGCACCGCGGTGGCCCCGCCCGGGAAGCGGGACAACGCCCGAAATGCGTTTGTACGGGAGATGAGAGGACTGGCACACGGTTTGCAAATCGTCCTGGTGAGGTAACGGCGCCTCATAAGTTCGCGCGTTCCCGCCATCGGTGGCTGGGCGGGCGCACACCGATTTGGACAACGAGGTCCAGCGCTGCCCGAAAGGGCGGCGTTGGGCCTTTTTTTGTGGATACCCGAGCAGGACAGGATGCAGGTCATGCAGCCCGAGAGAACTTCATCGATGCCGACTGAAGGGGTCGCTATGGTCGTGGGCGCCGGTCCGGTGGGCGTTCGGGTTGCCCAGGAAATCCGCCGGCGGCTGCCGAATCGGCCGTTGGTGGTGTTCGGAGCCGAGACCTGGCAACCCTATAACCGCATTCGCCTGTCCTCTGCATTGGCCGGCGAACTGCCTTGGTCGCAACTGGGGACCGACCTCCGGCTGCCCGAGGATCCCCTGACTCGGGTTCATCTGGGCTGCACCGTCACCCGGATCGACCGAATCGCCCGCACGGTCACCGATGCGCAAGGGGATGTGCACCCCTACGCCGAACTGATTCTGGCGACGGGGTCGCGGCCGCATATTCCCGATATTCCGGGAACCGGCCGGTCCGGGGTGTTCACCTTTCGGGACATGGATGACGCGCAGCGGTTGCTCGCCCGCCGTGTTCGCAGCCGCCGCACTGTTGTGCTGGGCGGCGGGCTGCTGGGTCTGGAATCGGCACGGGCCATGGCGCGCCACCATACCGAGGTGTGGGTGGTCGAACACAACGACCGGCTGATGCCGCGCCAGCTCGATGCCGAGGGCTCGGCAGTGCTGAAGGCCCGGGTCGAGACCCTGGGGATTCGTATCTGCCTCGGCGACGGTGTGATGGCGATCCTGGGGGACCGGCAGGTCACCGGCATTCGCTTGCGCAGCGGCGCGATCATCGCGTGCGATACGGTGGTCGTGGCAACCGGCATTCGCCCCAACATCCAGTTGGCTCTGGATGCCGGAATCGCCGTGGGGCGTGGCATCAAGGTCGATGATGCGATGCGGACCGCTGATCCGCAGATCTACGCGGTGGGTGAGTGCGCCGAACATCGCGGGGTGGTCTACGGGCTGGTCGCGCCTGGATTCGAGCAGGCCGGTGTCGCGGCGCATGCCCTGGCGGGCGGCCAGTCGCGCTATCCGGGGTCGGTGGCGTCCACCCGGTTGAAGGTGCTGTCCACGCCCGTGTTCAGCATGGGAGAGGCCGGTGCGGAGCAATCGCTCGACGCGGCACGTGAAGCCGTTTATCGCAATGAAACGGGCGACTATCGGAAACTGGTGATCCGTCGCGGACGCCTGATCGGCGCCTTGGCCGTAGGGCCGTGGTCGGAACTCGCCTCGATCCAGGAGGCCCTGCTGCGGCAGCGGCGGATCTGGCCGTGGCAGCGCGACCGATTTCGGCGAACGGGATCGCCCTGGCCCGAACAGGAGCGGGATCACGTCGCGCAGTGGCCGGCTACCGCGACCGTCTGCAACTGCATGGGCGTGACGCGCGGCACCTTGAGCAACGCGATGCAGGCCGGATGCCGCACGGCCGAGGCTCTGTCGGCCGAAACCGGTGCATCCACCGTCTGTGGCTCCTGCCGTCCGCTGGTGCAGGAACTGGTTGGCGGTGCGCCGCAGCGTCAAGCCGTGCCACGCGCCGGCGCCCTGGTAACCGTGGCGACCTTGACGGTGGCGTTGATCGTTCTCATGAGTGCCGTGCCGATCTCTTTTCCCGATTCGGCCGAATGGTCCTGGCGTTGGGATCAGTTGTGGCGAGATGCCTTCTACAAGCAGGTTTCGGGCTTTTCGCTGCTGGGCTTCATGGTCCTGCTGGGGCTGCTGGGGCTGCGCAAGCGTGTCAAGGCGGTGCGATTCGGTGATTTCGCGGCCTGGCGGCTGGTGCACGTGGTGTTGGGCGCAGCGGCGCTCGCGGTGTTGCTGCTGCATACCGGCGGCCGGCTCGGGCATGGCCTGAACGCCGCGCTTGCCCTCACGCTCATCGGCCTGACCGTGGCCGGCGGTCTGGCCGGCATGACCATCGGGCGCGAGCATGCGGTGGCGGTCCGGTCCGGGCGCCGGCTGCGCCGCCTGACGACCAACCTGCACATCGCGGCGCTCTGGCCATTGCCGGTGCTTCTGGTGTTCCACATTCTCAAGTTCTACTGGTACTGATCGGATGGCTGTCGCATCCCGCCGCCGATTGTGGATTGTCTGGCTGCTGCTCACGGCGAGCCTGGCCGGGCTGCTCTGGGCCGGCCTCAGTCTGCGGGGCGATTCCGACCAAGCCTGGCGAACCGCCTCGCGAGGGCTGTTGTTGCCCGGACCCACGAGTCATGGGCACTACCAGATCGAACTGGCGTGCGATACCTGCCACACCGGGGCTTTTGCCGACCGCGAGGCGATGCAGGCGCGCTGCATGGACTGCCACGGCGCCGAACTCAAGCAGGCGCGGGACAGCCATCCGCGCAGCAAGTTTACCGACCCGCGCAATGCCGACCGGGCGGCGCGACTCAACGCCGCCGAATGCGTGACCTGCCATGTGGAGCATCGTCCTGAACTGACGCATGCCGCCGGGGACACGCAACCCGTGGATTTCTGCGTGACCTGTCACGCCGAAGTCGGCAAAGAGCGCCCGTCGCATCAGGGCATGGGCTTCGAAACCTGTGCATCGAGCGGCTGCCACAACTTTCACGACAACCGCGCGCTCTATGAGGATTTCCTGATCAAGCATGCGGGGGAGCCGGAGATTGCGGACGCGCCTCGCGTGCCGGCACGCGATTTCCGCGATCTGATCGAGGAGCTGAGCGATTTTCCGTTCGAGCGGGTGAGTCTGCAGCCCTTGGGCGCAGCCGATGCAGATCACGGCATGGCGCTCGGCGCCGATCCGGCGATCGAGGCGGACTGGCTGGCCTCGGCGCATGCCCGATCCGGCGTCAATTGCAGCGGCTGCCATGTGCCGGCCACGAGCGAGGCGGTGTGGATCGAAAAGCCGGATGAGGCGGTGTGCCGCGACTGCCACGCTGCCGAAGTGAAGGGCTTCCTGGCCGGCCGCCACGGCATGCGTCTGGCTGTCGGGCTGTCCGCCATGACCCCGGGGCAAGCGCGTCTGCCGATGCGGGAGGATGCGGCCGACGTGGCGCTGGAATGCACATCCTGCCACGGTGCCCATGGCTTCGACACGAAAGTGGCCCAGGTCGAGTCCTGTCTGGGTTGCCATAGCGATACGCACAGCCTGGCCTATGAAGGTTCGCCGCATCACCGGCTGTGGCAGCGTGAGCAGGCCGGCGAACTGCCGGCGGGAAGCGGGGTGACCTGCGCCACATGCCACTTGCCGCGGGTCGAGCATTACCAGGACGACATCAAGCGCGTGCTGGTGCAGCACAACCAGAACGACACCCTGCGGCCGAACGAAAAGATGATCCGGCCAGTGTGCCTGAGTTGCCACGGATTGGCGTTCGCGATCGATGCGCTGGCCGATCCGGCCCTGGTTGCCCGCAACTTTGCCGGCCGCCCGCTCGGCCACGTCGAGAGTATCGACATGGCGCTGGAGGCGGAGCGGCGCGCCGAACAATCGCGCCGCGAGGCCCGGGAGGCCGCGGAATGATCCTGCCCATCTTCTTTTCACACCTCAAGATCAAGGAGACCACGCGATGACTCGTTTCAAGCGATTCACTGTCCCTGCCATCGTCGGGATGACGCTGATGGCACTTTCATCCACCGCCGTTGTCCAGGCCGCGGCCTGGGGTTACAAGGAAATCGCCGACGCGCTGCATGCCGTGATGGAAGCCGATCGAACCGTCTATACCCGGCTGATCGTCAATCGTCTGCAGAATCAGGAAAAGGTGATCACCGCCAGCGAACACTGGAAAGATGACAAGGCGCTCGTCCTGCCCGCGCAGATGTTCCGCTACGGCTCGGAAATGGTGGCCGAGAAAGGCGCGAATTTCAGCTATTCCCTGCTGTCGCTGTGGCCGGTGAACAAACAGAACGCACCCAAGACCGACGTGGAAAAGGAAGGGCTGGAAGCCATCAACAAGAGCGGGGCGCCGTTCTACAAGGAAGAAACGCTGGGTGGCACCAAATATTTCACCGCCATCTACCCCGACAAGGCGGTGGCCAAGGCCTGCATCAGCTGTCACAACGACCACAAGGACAGCCCGCGCCGCGACTTCAAGATGGGTGAAACTATGGGCGGCGTCGTGATCCGGATCCCGATGTGAGCCGGACGATGCTGAACAGCCGCAGACCAGCGGCACTGGTGTTGGGGAGTATGCTGACGTTCGTGTCGGCGTGCGCCCTGGCGGCGGCGTCGTCCCGCTATCCCGAATTCGGCGAGCCGCGGCTGGTGCAGGGGCGCACCGTCTGGCTGGGAACCTGCCAGGATTGCCACGGCAATCCGCTGGCCGATGCCCCTCAGGTCAAGGATGCCGAAGCCTGGGCGCCGCGCCTGGGCCAGTCCCGCGCCGCGTTGTACGACCACGCCCTTGGCGGGTATTCGAGCTCGGAATGGACCGAGATGCCGGCCCGTGGCGGCAACCCCGATCTGTCCGACGACGAGGTGCGGGCAGCCGTGGACTACATGGTACGACTGGTTGAATCGTTGGATGATAGACGGAGAGAAATGAAATGACCCCCGAGGAAATCAAGCTGGTGCAATCGACCTGGGCCCAGGTCGTGCCAATCAAGGAACAGGCCGCGGAGCTGTTCTACGGCAAGCTGTTCGAAATGGATCCCTCGCTCAAGCCGCTGTTCAAGGGCGACATGAAGATGCAGGGACAAAAGCTCATGGCCATGATCGGCACGGCCGTGGGCGGGTTGACGCAACCGGAAACCATCATTCCGGCCGTTCAGGACCTGGGTCGCCGCCATGTGGGTTACGGGGTTCAGGATGCGCACTACGATACCGTCGGTGCGGCTTTGCTCTGGACCCTGGAAACCGGACTGGGTCCGGCCTTCACGCCCGAAACCAAGCAGGCCTGGGCGAAGACCTACAATCTGGTGGCCACGGTGATGAAGGACGCCGCCGCAGCGCAGACGCACTGATCAGTGACCTGCAGGGCGTCCGGTGATCGGGCGCCTTGCGGCCAGAACATCGCGTCCGAATGGACGATGGACGAGTGGGAATGCGCGGACCGTTTGATCCGGTAGCGTCGGCTCCGGCAGGCGCCTACAATGGCCAGCGGTCCACCCCGGATCGATCGCGATCTCATCATCAGGCCCCATGTCGGACGTTCTGGCTGCTGCCGATCTGCTCTTCCAAAACGCGCGCGAGGTCTGGTGGGTGCTGCCTTTGACCGCCGCGGTCATGGTCGCCAGCACGCTGCTGCTACCGTGGCTGATCATTCAGATGCCGCCGGATTATTTCCTCCAGGGACACCGCCATCCCCTGGCTCGGCGCGAACGGCATTGGGCACTGCATGTGGCGCTGGTGCTGGGGAAGAATCTGCTGGGCTTGATCATGGTGTTGTCGGGCACCGCCATGCTCGCGTTGCCGGGCCAGGGCGTACTCACCATTCTGGCGGGCATCATGGTGATGGATTTTCCGGGAAAGTATCGCCTGGAAGGCGCCATCATCCGGCGCAGGGCTGTGCTCAAGGGATTGAACTGGATTCGCCGCCGGGCTCATAAGCCGCCACTCATTCCCCCGCCGCGTCACCCGTGGCGAGACGAACAGGACGATTGAGTCCGGTTCAATCCCAGCGGAAACTCCGCGCCCCGATCGCCAGGAATACCGTTGCCATGGCCAGCAGGATGGCCAGATGCGGCGCCACATCCGCGAAACCCGCCCGGTCGAACATGATGGCCCGGGCCGCTTCGGTCACATGGGTCAATGGCAATAGCTCCGCAGCGCGCCGCAGCCAGGGATGCAGCCCCTCGTTGGAAAACCAGACGCCCGACAGGAACATCATCGGCCAGGTGATGAGGTTGAGCAGGCCATCGGCCAGCTCCTGACTGGACAGCCGCGCGGCCACGATCAACCCGAGGCTGATCAGGGCAATCGCGCCGCAGGCAAAGACTGCGAACAGCAGGAGTGGACTGCCGCGTACCGGAACATCCAGCAGCGTCCAGGCCAGCACGAACACACTGCTGGTGATGCCGAGCGTGAGCCAGAGGCGGGAAAGCAGCTGGGCGGCGAGAAACTCGAAGGCCGTGAGCGGCGTGGCTTTGAATCGTTTGAGCACCCCGTTCTTGCGGTAGCGCACCACCACATATCCCACCCCGAACAGGCAACTGAACATCATGTTCATGGACAGGATTCCGGGCAGCAGCCAGTGGGCATAGCGAATCGCCTGGCCACTGACCTGCTGACGCACCGGTGGCGGCTGATGTACGGACTCCAGAGCACGCGCCAGGATTGCGCCGTGGGGGGAATCCTGGTTGACCCAGTAGCGATGGTTCGGGACATCGAGCAGCAGATCCAGTTGATGACGCTCGACCTTGACGATGGCCGTGTCCAGATCCATGACCGGCACGCGGCGGATATGCGGCAGGTCCCCCAGCGGATCACTTTCGGCGGCTGCGGCGCCATAGAGCCCGACGCGATACTGGGCGGGACCGTCGCCGGTGTAGGCGAAGGCAAACCCGAACACGATCAGCAACGGCAGAAGAATGTTCCAGGCCAATGAGGCCCGGTCGCGCAGGAATTCGCGGTTGCGCGCCTTCCACACAAACCAGAAGCGAACCAATCCATTCATCCGCGCAGCTCCTGGCCGGTGAGTTCGAGAAAGAGATCTTCCAGGGTTGGGGTGCGGACGCGCAGACCGGAGAGGTCGGCATCGGCATCCAGCAACCGGCGCAGCGTCTCGTTGACGGTGTGGGTTGCGAGCTCCAGACCGTGCAGGGTTTCCTGGGTGGTGAGACCCGCGCGGGCCAGGGCAGGCGCCTGGTCGGGCGGCAAGATCAGAATCGACTCATCGAAGTGGTCCGCCAGGAGCGTCGCCGGACGTCCCTGGGCGATGATGCGCCCATGGTCCATGATCGCGATTTCGTCGCACAGGGCGTGGGCCTCTTCGAGGTAATGCGTGGTCAGTACAATCGTGCTGCCGGCCGTCTTGATTTCGCGGATCAAGGCCCAGAAGCGTCGGCGCGCCTGTGGATCGAGCCCGGTGGTCGGCTCGTCCAGGAACAGCAGCGCTGGGCGATTGGCCAGCGCGATGGCGAGCAGGACGCGCTGGCGTTGGCCACCGGAGAGGGTGTTGGCATATTGATCGAGGAAATCGCCGAGGGCGCAGCGCCGCACCAATTCATCGAATTCGGTACGGCGGCGGTAGAGATGGCCGAAGGTCTCCAGCGCCTCGCGCACGGTCAGGAAATCCTGCAGCGCGGTGCTCTGGAACATGAGGCCGATCTGCTCGGGGTAATCGCGATCCACCGGCGCGCCGCGAAACCGGATCTCGCCGCTGCTGGGCGTCGTGATGCCCTCGAGGATTTCCACCGTGGTGGTCTTGCCGGCGCCGTTGGGACCCAGCAGGCCGAAGCAGCGCCCTTCGGGGACGCTGAAACTCACGCCATCGACCGCGCGCTTGGCGCCATAGTCCTTGATCAGTTCGCGGACTTCGAGAAGGGCGGCAGGCATGGTGACGGCTCGGCTCGGGGGACGACGCGGCTCATCTTAGCCGCTGGATCCGGGTTTCGACAAAGCGCCCGGCGGCGTGGCGCGAATCCATACCGGCGCTTTGGCGAGTCGGCGATGCACGCGGATGCGCCGATACAACGGCCACCAGGCATAGAGAAAGATCTCCAGCGGTCGCCATAGCGCTACCCATCCGACGATCAGCAGGCCTTCACCCAGAAAGCGGGCCGTCAACGGCGTGCCCCATTGGCTCATTACCTCGCTGGCGACCAGACACAGGCCCAGGAAGGCGAGGCCGATGACCAGCGCGGCGCGGCCTTCGCGCAGCAGG
Organism: Candidatus Macondimonas diazotrophica; assembly: GCF_004684205.1. NCBI lineage: Bacteria > Pseudomonadati > Pseudomonadota > Gammaproteobacteria > Chromatiales > Ectothiorhodospiraceae > Candidatus Macondimonas > Candidatus Macondimonas diazotrophica. The sequence goes on along the minus strand of NZ_SRIO01000010.1, from coordinate 87,487 downwards.
CGGTTCAGCTCACGGCGACTGCTCACGGCGCGCGCGATGAAATAGTGAGATATGGCTTCGGGCAGCAGCGGGGCGGCCGTCGGAATTTCCGCCTCGGGCAACTCGAATACCAGGGCAATGGGCGAATCGGCGCCGATTTCCTCGGCTGACTCGACCAGATAGGTCTCGGCCGCGGGGTCGAGATCCTTTTCCCGGAAGGGTGCCGGGTCGAGGCTGTGAAACAGTTGCGCCAAGCGGGTCAGTCGGATGGCGATTAACACGTGGCCATCGGCCTGAGTGAATCCCTCGGGCACTGTCTGGCGGCCGCGCCGGATCATGTGCCCACCTTCGACAGGGGAACGTAGAATAGCGGCTCGCCTTTCTCGTGGAGCACAAAAAAATGGCTGAGATGACCGATTATGCCGCGGTTTTTGTTCATCGGTTTCCGATGGCGGTGCGTTGGGGTGACATGGACGCCTATGGGCATGTCAACAACGTCAACTTCCTACGTTATTTCGAAAGTGGCCGGGTTGCCTATGCCCAGGAAGCCTATGACCACCCGGTTGGGGCGAACGGCGAAAATGTGATCCTCGCCGACACGCAGTGCAGCTTCAAGCGTCAACTGCACTATCCGGGCGACATCACGATTTTGAGTCGCACGTCCCGGGTGGGCCGGACCAGCATGACCATGGAACAGATCATCGTGCAAGGCGATGGTGCACTGGTGGCGACGTCGCGCAGCGTCATGGTGTGGTTCGATTTCCGGAGTCAACGGCCCGTCCCGGTTCCGGACAGTCTGAAATCCCGCTTGCGCCGCTATGAGGCTGCGTTGCCTGAAGGACTTTGATCGTTCTGGAGATGCCATTCGTCAGGGTGATGGCCGGTAAGGATCAAGAGCTTATTCGGACGGACGATAGGTAGTCAGAGGCGACAGGGAATTCCTTGAATCAAGGAGGCTGGCGCCGGGAGATTATGGATATGCGTCAGTCTGATCAAGCCCATTCTGTCGGAAAAGCTCCGGCCGCTGTTCCCGAAGCGGTCGGGCATACTCCGGACAGCCGGACGTCCAAGCGATGCCCGCAAGCGGGTGACGCCATGGTCGCCCCGAGTAGCCTGCTGGTGCCGTTGCGTTTCGCCGTCGTCGACGAAGCCTTGAGCGCGGCGCCCGAATTCCTGGCTACGCAGAGCGACCTATTGTTTCTGTCGACCGAGTTCAATCTCATCCGGCGCGAGCTGGATGCCTGGCGCGTCCTTGCCGAGCAGGAGGCGCCGGCGACCTCGGCCTATGTGCAGGTGATGGGTCGGCATGTCAGTCGGCTTCTGGAAGCGCTGATGCTGCGCGAACTCGGCGACGGAGAGAATCTGTGGCGAACGGTCGAGTTGACTCAGGATGGGATGATCTTTCGAAATGATCACATGCTGGTGCGTGGCAGTTTGCTGGATTTGCGCTTTCTGTTGCCCGGCGCGGGTATCGGCATTCGGACGTTGGGGCGTGTGGTGCGCTGTGATCAGCCGTCGCGTGATGGCTGCCATCTGATCGGGGTGCAGTTTCTCGACCTTGGCGAGGCAGATCGGGAGTTGCTGTCCCGCTATCTGGGGACGATCACATCCTGAAGGGCAGGTGTAAACCGGGCCTACCGATCCCGACGTCGCCTCGGGCCGCAACGGTGCCGATCCGGACTGCATGATGGCGGGCGATGTCGTGTCCGCTGCGGGTATGGCGGATTTTCGGAGCGGAACGGGCCGGTCGCGATAGCGTCAGCGGTGCACGACGCCGCCGAAATACGTTAGAATTTGGCTCCGTTTTACGGGAGCCAAGCACCCGCTGCGCGCAGCTTCATCGGTATCGAGCTGTGTGCCCACCTGCCGGGTGGATTTCGAGCGGGTCCATGAGGACGTTTCATGCCGCGCGTTTTGCCGGAGTCCAGTCGTTTGCGATCCAGTGTCCCTGTGCGGAAGCGGCGACGTGCCTTGAGAAAGGCCACGCCCATCCCCGAAGGGGGATTGCGCCGTTTTCCGAATCACCCCGCCCTGCTCCGCCTCTTCGACGCCCGGTTCCATTTCTTCGTTTCAGTTCCTCCCGCCCGTTCGACGCTTCGGTCGCCTGCTTCCGGCCATTTCCTGCTGTTTTTTCTTCCATCTCCCTTTGCGAGTGACCACCATGAGCCATGACTTGCGGGATAAGTACCGCAGCACGCCGCTTTACGGCGGAAACGCCGCGTTCATTGAAAGCTATTACGAGGAATTCCTGCGCAATCCCGACAGCATCACCGATCCCCGTTGGCGCGCTTATTTCCAGGGCTTGAGCGAGGCGGCCGGGCAGGGGCGGGATGTTCCGCATGGCCCGATCCAGCGGTCTTTCGCACACTACGTTCAACGCCGGGCAACGGGCGGGGCGGGCGCGGGTGCCCGGGCGGATGAGGCGCTGGTTGCCGCGGCGGCACAGCGCCAGGCGGCGGTACTGCGACTGATCAATGCCTATCGGGTGCGTGGGCATGAGGTGGCCCGGCTTGATCCGCTGGGCCTGTGGCAGCGTCCACCGGTTTCCGATCTGGATCCCGGCTTTCACGGCCTTGGCGAAGGCGACATGGATACGGTTTTCAATACCGGCTCGCTGTTCGCGGAGGAGCGGTTGCCGCTGCGGAAGATCCTCGATCTGGTGCGCACGGTCTATACCGGCACGGTTGGTGCGGAATACATGCACATCGTCGACACCCGCCGCAAGCGCTGGATCCAGCAGCGGCTGGAAGGCAGTTGGGGGCGCTTGGCGCTTTCCGCCGATGACCGGCGCCACGTCTTGATGCAGCTGACCGCCGCCGAAGGCATCGAAAAGTATCTGCATACCCGCTATGTGGGACAAAAGCGCTTCTCACTGGAGGGGAGCGATGCGCTCATTCCTCAGCTCGACGACCTGATCCGGCATGCGGGACGGCGCGGCGTGGATGAGGTGGTCATCGGCATGGCCCACCGCGGGCGGCTCAACGTGCTGGTCAACATTCTCGGCAAGTCACCGCGCGAGCTGTTCGAGGAATTCGAAGGCAAGCACGACCTGTCCGATCCCTTCTATTCGGGCGATGTGAAATACCACATGGGCTTTTCTTCCGACGTGGGAGTAGATGATCGTCTGGTGCATCTGGTGCTGGCGTTCAACCCCTCGCATCTGGAAATCGTCAATCCGGTGGTGTTGGGGTCGGTTCGTTCGCGTCAGGATCGCCGCGGAGACCATACCGGGGATCGCGTGTTGCCGGTGCTGATCCATGGCGATGCCTCCTTTGCCGGCCAGGGCGTGGTGATGGAGGTGTTCAACATGTCCCAGACGCGGGGTTACCGTGTCGGGGGCTCGGTGCACATCGTGGTGAACAACCAGGTGGGCTTCACCACCAGTAATCCGGAAGATGCGCGCTCGACGATGTACTGCACCGATGTGGCCAAGATGGTGCAGGCACCGATTTTTCACGTGAACGCCGACGATCCCGAGGCCGTGTTGTTCGTCACCCGCCTGGCGCTCGAATACCGTATGGAGTTCCACGAGGACGTGGTCATCGATCTGGTGTGCTACCGGCGCCAGGGTCACAACGAGGCCGATGAGCCGGCGGTGACCCAACCCCTGATGTACCAGCACATCAAACAGCGGCCCACCTGCCGAGCGCTGTATGCCGAGCATCTGGCCCAGGATGACCTGCTGCGTGCGGAGGAGGCTGATTCCCTCGTTGATTCCTATCGCGAAGGTCTGGATGAGGGGCGCAACATCATCCGCGAGTGGGCCGGGATGATCGGCAATCAGTACACCGTCAAATGGGACGATTTTCGCCAGGGGGACTGGGACCAATCGACGCCCACCGCCTTGCCCAAGGAGCGGGTGCACCAGCTTGCCCAGGCAATGAACCGGTTTCCCGAGAACTTCCGCCTGCATGGGCGCGTGGAGCGCATCGTCGACGATCGGCGCAAGATGGCGGCCGGCGCTTTGCCTGTCGATTGGGGGTTCGCCGAACTGCTGGCCTATGCATCATTGATCGAGGATGGATACAGCACACGCCTGAGCGGTCAGGACAGTGGACGGGGAACCTTCTTTCACCGCCACGCCGTGTTTCACAACCAACAGGATGCGTCGGCCTATGTGCCTTTGCGCCATCTGGATGGGCGGGGGAATTTCACCGTCATCGACTCGCTGCTTTCGGAGGAAGCGGTACTGGGTTTTGAGTATGGCTATGCGACCGCCGACCCGCGCACCTTGGTGATCTGGGAGGCACAGTTCGGGGATTTCGCCAACGGCGCCCAAGTGGTGATCGACCAGTTCATCAGTTCCGGTGAAGCCAAGTGGCGGCGCTTGTGCGGACTGGCCATGTTTCTGCCCCATGGGTACGAAGGTCAGGGTCCCGAACACTCCTCGGCGCGCCTGGAGCGCTATCTGCAACTGTGTGCGGAGCACAACATGCAGGTCTGTGTGCCGTCGACGCCGGCCCAGATGTTCCACATGATCCGCCGCCAGATGCTGCGGGCCTATCGCAAGCCGCTGATCGTCATGACCCCCAAGAGCTTGTTGCGCCGTCGCATCGCCATGTCGTCGCTGGATGAGCTGACCCAAGGCGAATTCCAGCCGGTCTTGCCCGATGTCGGATCGCTGGCGAAGGGCAAGATACGCCGACTGATCCTCTGCAGCGGACGGGTCTACTACGACTTGCTCGAGATGCGTGAGGAGCAGGGGATCGACGATACGGCGCTGGTGCGCATCGAGCAGCTCTATCCCTTCCCCCACGCCGCATTCGAAGCGGTGCTGGGGACGTATCCCAAGCTGCGTGAGGTGGTGTGGTGCCAGGACGAACCCAAGAACCAGGGTGCCTGGTATTACATCGAACACCGCATTCGCAAGGTGCTCAAAGCCAATCAGAACTTGCGTTATGCCGGCCGGGCAGCCTCGGCTTCCACCGCCGCGGGCTATCACGAGTTGCATCTGCAGCAACAAAAGCAGCTGCTGGATGAGGCCTTTGGCCGGTCTGACGTTGATGCAGCGTCCGCACCCGTTTCCGCTCACTGAACCGTCTGGAGAGAGAGCCCACTATCATGAGTATCGAGGTCAAGGTTCCCCAATTGCCGGAGTCCGTGGAAGATGCCACGGTCATGGCGTGGCACAAGCAGCCCGGTGAAACGGTCAACCGGGAAGACAACCTGTTGGACTTGGAAACCGACAAGGTGGTGCTTGAAGTGCCGGCTCCCGGTCCCGGCGTATTGGCAGAGGTTCGGGTCAAGCAGGGCGATGTGGTTCGAGCGGGCGATGTGATCGCCATCCTGAGCGAGGCGACTGGAGAAGCGGCGGCGCCCGCCGCATCGGGTGCGACCAAGCCATCCGAGGCTGAGGAGGCGGAAACGGCTGCCGGTGAATCGACGGCGGCGAAGGAGACCGAATCCGATTCCCCCCTGTCTCCGGCCGTGCGGCGGCTGGTCGTCGAGCATGGTCTGGATCCCAATGCGATTCCGGCTTCCGGGCGGGGCGGACGGCTGACCAAGGAAGACGTGCTGGAGCACCTTTCTCAAGGTAAGCCGGCGGCTTCGGCCCAGCCGGCACCGAAAGCCGAGGCGCCGTCAACGGGTGACACGCCGAGAACCGACGCATCGCCCGCTGGCGGCGATACGTCTGGCGAGCGCGACGGACGCGAGCGCCTGGAGCAACGGGTCGCCATGACACGCCTGCGGGCCCGCGTCGCCGAACGTCTGGTCCAGGCGCAGCAGACGGCCGCCATCCTCACCACCTTCAACGAGGTGGACCTTTCGGCAGTCAACGAGCTGCGCCGGCAGTATCGCGACAGCTTCGAGAAGGCCCATGGTGTGCGACTGGGCTTCATGTCGTTTTTCATCAAGGCATGCGTCGAAGCGCTCAAGCGATTCCCGGTGATCAATGCCTCGGTGGATGGGGGCGACATCGTTTATCACGGCTATTTTGATGTCGGGATTGCTGTGGCCTCCCCGCGTGGCCTGGTGGTGCCGATTGTGCGGGATGCCGATCAGCTCAGTTTCGCGGATCTCGAAAAGCAGGTGCAGGCCTACGGTGAGAAGGCCCGAGACGGCGGTCTGAGCATCGAAGATCTGACCGGCGGCACCTTCAGCATCACCAATGGCGGCGTGTTCGGTTCCCTGCTGTCGACGCCCATTCTCAATCCGCCGCAAAGCGCCATTCTGGGCATGCACAAGATTCAGGAGCGGCCGGTGGTGGTGGATGGCCAGATCGTGGTCCGTCCCATGATGTATCTCGCGCTGTCCTATGACCATCGGCTCGTCGACGGTCGTGAGGCGGTGCAGTTCCTGGTGGCTATCAAGGATTTGCTCGAAGATCCTGCCCGTTTGCTGCTGCAGGTCTGAGTCGTGATGCGGGTGGGTGGCGACGTGAAAAGACGCGAAGGAATGGGATTCTGATGGCGAAATCATTTGACGTGGTGGTAATTGGGGCAGGACCGGCGGGCTACGTGGCCGCAATCCGGTGCGCGCAGCTGGGGTTGAAGACTGCGTGTATCGATGACTGGCGTGATGAGACGGGACGCTCTTCCCTAGGTGGGACCTGCCTCAATGCAGGTTGCATCCCCTCCAAGGCGCTGCTCGAATCATCTGAGCGCTATCTGCAGACGAAAAGCGGGCTGGAAGACTATGGCATCGTGGCCAGCGGGGTGAAGCTCGATCTGGCCCGCATGCAAGCGCGCAAGACCAAGATCGTCCAGACCCTGACTCAAGGCATTGCCGGCTTGTTCCGAACCAACCGGATTACGGCCCTGGCCGGGCGTGGGCAATTGGTGGACAGCGGCCGGGTGGCCTTCACGCCTCATGATGCGGATCAGGCCGAGGAAGTCACGGCGCAGCACATCATCCTGGCATCCGGTTCGCGGCCCGTCACCTTGGGCGCGGCTCCCGTCGATGGCGATTTGGTGGTTGATTCCAGCGGGGCGCTGGCGTTTTCCGAGGTGCCCAAACGTCTGGGCATCATCGGTGCCGGCGTTATCGGTCTGGAACTGGGCAGTGTCTGGCGGCGGCTGGGGTCCGAGGTCGTATTGCTGGAGGCGCAGACGGAATTTCTGTCCATGGCCGATGCCGATCTGGCCGGTCAGGCGTTGAAGATCTTTACACGTCAGGGGCTGGATATCCGGCTGGGTTGCCGGGTCACCGGAATCAAGACCGCGCGTCGGCAGGTTCAGATCACCTATCAGAACGCCGAGGATGCAGCCGAGGAGCTCAAGGTCGACCGGCTGGTGGTCGCGGTCGGGCGCCGTCCCAATACCGATGGCCTGGCGGCGCCGGGTGCTCGACTGCAGCTCGACGAAAAGGGTTACGTGGATATCGATGAGCATTGCCGTACCAATCTGCCCAACGTCTATGCCATCGGTGATGTCGTCCGGGGGCCGATGCTGGCGCACAAAGGCTCGGAAGAAGGGGTCGCGGTGGCCGAGCGCATCGCCGGCCAGCCCGGGCACATCGACTACGATCTGATTCCCTCGGTGCTGTATACGCATCCCGAAATGGCGTGGGTGGGGCGAACCGAGGCCGCGATCCAGGCCGCCGGCGTGGAATGTCGAGTGGGAACCTTCCCGTTTGCCGCGAGCGGGCGGGCGCTCGCCGTCGGCGAGAGCGAGGGCGTCGTCAAGATCGTGGCAGACGCCAAAACCGATCGCATCCTGGGCGTGCATATCCTTGGTCCGGGCGCGTCGGAGTTGATTGCCGAGGCCGTCGTGGCCATGAGTTTCGGCGCCAGCAGCGAGGATTTGGCGCGCACGGTTCATGCGCATCCAACACTGGCCGAAGCGGTCCATGAGGCGGCACTGGCAGTGGACAAGCGTGCCATCCACATCCGCAACCGCTGAGCCTGGAGCCAGCGCCCGTCAGGCGTGACGCCGGGCGCTGGTGATGTTGGGGAAGCGGCTGATGCGCGCCAGCACATCACTGAGCTGGGCGAGGCCGGTGATTTCCAGGATCAGATCCATGACGGCACGTGCCGAGTCTTTGTCGGTGTGGGTATTGGCGCCCAGGACGTTGATGCGTTGGCTGGCCAGCAGCATGGTGATGTCCCGCAGCAAGCCTGGCCGGTCATAGGCTTCGACCCGAATGGTCACGGGGTAGGTCTGCGCGGCGGTGTCTCCCCAGCTGACCTCGACCATCCGACCCCCCGCCTCGCTTTCCAGCCGCAAGGCGTTGCGGCAGTCACGACGGTGGACAGTGATGCCCCGGCCCTTGGTGATATAGCCGACGATGGGTTCGGGGGGCACCGGGCTGCAGCAGCGCGCCAGACTGGTCAGCATGCGCCCCACGCCGTGGACATGAATGCCGCTGCGTTCGGTGGCGGTCCGCTCCCGATCCGCAGCCGGCGGCATTGCGATTTCCCTGGGTGCAACCGGTTGTAGCCGGCCGGCGATCTGCGCGGTGGTGATGTCGCCTGCGCCGATGGCAGCTAGAAAATCGTTGACCTTGCCGTAATTGAAGCGCGCCGCCAACGCATCATAGGGTTCGTCGCCCATGCTCAGGCGATTCAGTTCGCGCTCCAGAAGTTCTCGCCCGGTGGCGAGGTTCTGGTTGTAATCCTCGTGCTTGAACCATTGACGCACCTTGGCGCGTGCGCGACTGGTGGCCAGGTAGCCAAACTGGGGGATCAGCCAGTCGCGGCTTGGCTTGAGCTCCTTGGCCGTGAGAATTTCCACTCGGTCGCCGTTCTGGAGCGGTCGGGTCAACGGCGCAATTGTTCCGTTGATGCGGGCGCCGCGGCAACGATGCCCGACGTCGGTGTGAACCGCATAGGCGAAATCAAGGGCTGTGGCACCGGCGGGCAGGTCCTGGATGTCCCCACGCGGGGTGATCACATACACGCGTTCCTCGCCGATCTCGGCGCGAAAACGGTCCATGAATTCTTCCGCGTTACCGTCCTCGCCGCTGCTTTCCAGCAGTTTTCGTAGCCAGTTGATGCGCCGTTCCAGCCCGATATCGGGCGCCACACCGATTTCCTTGTAGCGCCAATGCGCGGCGACACCGAGTTCGGCCTGTTCATGCATGCGATGCGTGCGGATTTGCACTTCCAGTGTCTTGCCCGCCGGCCCGATCACGGCGGTATGCAGGGACTGATAGTTGTTCTCCTTCGGCGAGGCAATGTAGTCGTCGAACTGGCCGGGGATTGGCTGCCATCGCCCGTGAATCAGTCCCAGTACGGCATAACATGCGGGGATGTCGTCGACCAGCACGCGAATGGCGCGGGCATCGAACAGCCCGCTGAAGCTCATGCCTTTGCGTTCGAGTTTGCGCCAGATGCTGTAGAGATGTTTGGGTCGTCCAGTGACCGTGGCGCGAATGTGATGGCGTTCGAGCTCGACCTGGACCGCCGCAATCGTTTCGCGGATATAGCGTTCGCGATCGGCGCGTCGTTCATCGAGCCAGCCGGCGATCTTGTGATAGGCGTCGGGGTGCAGATACCGCAGCGACCAGTCTTCGAGCTGCCATTTGATCTGCCAGATTCCCAGGCGGTTGGCCAATGGCGCGAACAAGTCCAGCGTCTGCTGGGCCAGACGCCGCTGTTCCTCGGCGGCCAATCCTTTGGCCGATTCCAGGGTATGGAGCCGATAGCAGAGCTTGATGACCACGATTCGGGCATCTTCGACCATCGCCAGTAGCATCTTGCGCAGGCGTTCGAGCTGCACGTCGGAGTGGGCAGCGGTCTGGCTGGGCGCCAGATCGTCCATGATCCGCAACCGGTCCAGTCCTTTGAGCAGATCCCACGGCAGATCGGTGTGTGGCGGGTCTGTCCAGTCCGCCGGAAGCACGTCGGCTTCCATGAGCGGATAGAGCATGGCGGCGACCACCGCATCCTCTCCCAGTCCCAGATCCTCGACCATCAGGCCGGCCCGTAACGCACGCGCTGCTTGGTCCGGAAATCTGGCCAGACATGCCTTCGCATCAGCGGCGGTCGTGGGGGGCTGCAGAGTGAGGGCCGTCATGGGTGCGCTTGCCTTTGGATATGGTCGGCTCTTTAATCCGGGTATGATAAACGCCAATGCATGGGTTCTCATGTAAAGTTCATCATCCGTTCGTCGTTCAATTCGAGGAGTCCTTATTCCATGCGCATGCTTCCAGTCGCCGCCGTGGCGTTGTCGATGCCGTTTGCCGTTGCCGCCCATACCATCGACCTTGCAGTGGGGGACGATGCCTTTCGCGCGGCCTATGAAGGGGATGTGGCCCCTGCTGCCGGCGGGATGCTGCGGGCAGATGTCGGCGCGCTGCACAATGAAGATGACGGTGATTTGATCCATTTGGGCCTGAAAGTTCGCGGTGACGCGGGCGGTTATACCGTGGGCGTCGAGGGTGCGCTGGGTGCGACCCTGTATTGGGCCGGGATCGATGACCCGGATGAAGATGTCAGCGCCGTCGCCTTGACCGGCGAGCTGCATGTCACGCCCCAGGATTGGGATCGCGTCCGCCTTGCCTTCACGCTGAATTACGCACCCGAGGTGTTGACGTTCGGCGAGGGTGAGTCCTTGCTCGATACGGCTGCACGCTTGGAATACGAAGTGCTCCAGGAGACCCGTGTCTATCTGGGATACCGCTTGGCGCGTGTGGAGCTGGAACAGGGTGGAGATCAGGATCTGCACCAGGGTGCGCAATTGGGCATCAATATCACGTTCTGAGTCATGGCCGGAGTGCAGCCTGGGTATCTCCGGCGTTTTTACAGCGACAATGGTTGATCTATGGCAGGACATAGCAAGTGGGCCAACATCCAGCATCGAAAGAATGCCCAGGATGCACGGCGTGGCAAGCTTTTCACCAAGTTGATCCGCGAAATCACCATCGCGGCCCGGGTCGGCGGCAGCGACGTGACCAGCAACTCGCGGCTACGGCTCGCGATCGACAAGGCCTTTGCGGCCAACATGACCCGGGATACAGTGGACCGTGCGGTCAAGCGCGGGAGCGGCGATCTGGACGGCGCCGCTCTTGAGGAAGTGCGCTACGAAGGCTATGGCCCGGGTGGCGTGGCCGTGATGGTCGAATGCATGACCGATAATCGCAATCGCACTGTGGCCGAGGTTCGGCATGCCTTCACCAAGCAGGGCGGTAACCTGGGGGCAGATGGTTCGGTTGCCTATCTGTTCAATCGGACGGGTGTGCTGAGCTACGGCCCCGAAACGGATTACGACGCGCTCATGGAGGCGGCGCTTGAGGCAGCCGCCGAGGATATCGTGCGCAGCGATGACGGGTCTTTGGACCTTCTGGTCACGCCGGATGAATTCGAGCATGCCTTGGCCGTGTTGCAAGAAGCCGGTTTCGAGCCGGCTTCGGCCGAAATCACGGAACGGGCGGCCACGAACGTCCGCGTGGAGGGCGAGGCCGCCGAAAGCGTGCTGAAGTTGCTGGAGCGTCTGGAAGATCTCGACGATGTCCAGAATGTCTATTCGAACGCCGATTTCCCCGAGGAACTGCTGGTCTGAGCGTGGACTGCTTTGAGATGCCGTTGCGCATCCTGGGCATCGATCCGGGGTCGCGCATCACCGGGTTCGGCGTAATCGACGTTCTGGCAGGCGGAAAGCTTCGTTACTGCGACAGTGGATCGATCCGGCTCGGTTCGGGGGAGATGCCGACTCGTCTCGCCGAGCTTGACGCTTCTCTGAGCGAAGTGATCGCCCAGTGGAATCCCCATGAAATCAGTCTCGAGCGGGTCTTCGTCATGCGCAACGTGGACAGTGCCTTGAAGCTGGGACAGGCGCGCGGGGTCGTTCTGTGTGCGGTCGGACGTGCGGCGCTACCGCTCGCCGAGTATGCGCCGCGTTTGGTGAAGCAGACGGTTACCGGCACCGGGGCGGCAACCAAGGAACAGATTCAGCATATGATTCGTCAGTTGCTGGGTTTGCGCGGAATCCTGGCCGCGGATGCGGCCGATGCATTGGCGCTGAGTGTCTGCCATGCGCATCAGCGGCGACGGCTCGGGGCCGGGAGCACTGCGGGAGGTTGGGGATGATCGGGCGTTTGCGGGGCGAAGTGATCGATGTCGTGCCGCCGGGCCTGGTTCTGGACGTCAGCGGCGTGGGTTACGAGGTCGAGATACCCGGCTCATTACTCGAAGGGATGCAGCCCGGCCAGACGATCATGCTGTGGACCCATCTGGTCTCGCGCGAGGATGCGCTGCAGCTGTATGGGTTTGGCAGCCGCGCGGAGCGCGCATTGTTCCGTGAGCTGATGCGCGTGAACGGGGTCGGTGCCAAGCTTGCCTTGGCACTGCTGTCGGCGTTGCCCGCTGCGCATTTGCAAGATTGTCTGGCGCGGGGGGATGCGGCGGCTTTGATGCGCGTGCCTGGAGTGGGGCGTAAAACCGCTGACCGGTTGATCATGGAATTGCGCGATCGCGTCGGGCTCTTACCGCTGGCGCCGCTCCCGCAGGCGACCAATGGCGATGGGGCGGAGCGCGGCGCGTTCGAAGATGCCTATGCGGCCCTGCTGGCTTTGGGGTACCGCCCCACCGAAGCACGTGAGCTGCTCCAATCCCTCGATCCGGCCATTACGGACAGTGAGACGCTGATTCGTCTGGCCCTGCGCTCCGCGTTTCAGTAATCGCCATGCCCATCGAACGCGACCGCCTCGTCACGCCCGCCGCGCAAGGCGGCGACGAAACCGTCGACCGCGCTCTGCGGCCACGTCAACTGGCGGACTACGTCGGGCAGGCGCCGGTGCGCAGCCAGATGGAGATCTTCATCGCAGCGGCGCGTGCACGGGAGGAAGCGCTGGACCATGTATTGCTCTTTGGGCCGCCGGGGCTCGGAAAAACCACGCTTGCCCACATCATCGCCAATGAAATGGGTGCCCGCTTGCGACAGACCGCGGGGCCGGTGCTCGAGCGGCCCGGTGATCTGGCGGCGCTGCTGACGCATCTCGAAGCCGGTGATGTGCTGTTTGTCGATGAAATTCATCGATTGCCGGCGGTCGTGGAGGAAATTCTCTATCCTGCGTTAGAGGATTATCAGCTGGATATCGTCATCGGTGAGGGGCCGGCAGCGCGTTCGATCAAGCTCGATCTGCCGCCCTTCACGCTGGTCGGCGCCACCACGCGGGCGGGTTTGCTGACCTCCCCGCTGCGGGATCGATTTGGAATCGTTCAACGGCTCGAATACTACAACGCCGAAGATCTGGCGCGCATCGTAGCTCGCTCTGCAAGCCTTTCCGGTGTCATGGTGACGTCCGAAGGCGCGGCCGAAATCGCCCGCCGGGCCCGCGGCACACCCCGCATCGCCAATCGTTTGCTGCGTCGCGTGCGCGATTTCGCCCAAGTGCGCGGCGACGGGACAGTGGACTTGGCGATTGCACGGGCTGCGCTGGATATGCTGGAGGTCGATACCCACGGACTGGATGTACTGGATCGGAAGCTGCTGGGGTGTCTGATCGAGCGCTATGACGGTGGGCCGGTCGGCATTGAAAGCTTGGCGGCCGCGTTGAGTGAGGATAAGGGGACGCTCGAGGAAGTGATCGAGCCCTACCTCATCCAGGAAGGTTTCGTGCAACGCACAGCGCGTGGCCGCATTGCCACGGCGCAGGCGCTCCTGCATTGGGGACGGACCGGAGCACCTGGACCGTTGGCATCTGACTTGTTCGATTCGCCTTGATCCGGTGTGGCTGGGAGATTTGCTATCTGTTACCGACCCCGTTCCATTCTCCGGCTGATCCTGGTCAGCTACCTGGCGGTTCTGACACCCCCGATTCTGGCGATCATCTTTGCAGTGGGCTATCTCGACGTCTTGCTCACGCAGGGTCGAACGGCCGTCTACGATTCGGTGAGAGCGGCACAGAACGGCCGCGCGCTGGTCGAGCAGGTGACGGCCATGGAGCGCAGCGCGCTGCAAACGGTGGCCTTGGAAGACCCACTGTTTCTGCAATCGTATCTGCGCGGCCGGGAGAAGCTCTACGGCAGTCTGGAGGATCTGAATCCACTCACTCGATATCCGGAATTTGCCAAGCGTGTTCAGGCGTTTCAGGCGCAGGAAACACGGATTACAGAGCGGATTCAAATCGCGCAGACGCCTCAACCGACGATCGCCGAGGTGGCCGATGAGTTCGACGATTTAAGACTGCAAGCCCGCGACATCCTTGACTACAGCGTGGTCGTCATCAATCAGGAAGTGGAAGCGATACGGCAGCAAGGGGAGCAGGCTCGCCGGACGATTATCGGAATTGCGGCGATTCAGCTTCCATTCGCGCTGATTTCGGCCATTGCCTTCACGATGTTGATCGGGCGCCCGTTGCGGCAATTGCGTCGCGCCATCGAGGCCCTGGGTGACGGGTTGTTCACACGACCCATTCGGGTTCAGGGTCCCCAGGATGTTGCCGGTGTTGGCCAGCGTCTGGATTGGCTGCGTCAACGCTTGGTGGATCTGGAAGAGCAAAAAGCCCAATTCCTGCGCCAGGTTTCGCACGAGCTCAAAACGCCACTCAGTGCGATTCGGGAGGGTACTCAGCTGTTGTCCGATGACATCGCGGGCGCGCTCAATCCCGCGCAGCGCGAAGTGCTGGATATCTTGTCGAGGAATGCTGTCCATCTGCAGCATTTGATCGAGGATATGCTCAATTTCAATATGGCCCGCAGTCACCGCCCGACCTTGAATCCCCGCCCGGTTGACCTCGCTGGGTTGTTGACGGGATTGATGCAGGACCACAAGCCAGCCTTGATGAGCAAAAACCTGAATCTTCAGACGCATTTCGAGCGGGTGTCTTTGATTGCAGACGAGGGGAAACTAAAAACGGTTATCGATAACATGCTGTCGAATGCCGTCAAGTTTTCGCCTCGAGGAGGGACGCTGTGGGTCGATTGCAGTCATGAGGGAAGCGAGATATGGGTCGATGTCCGTGATGAGGGGCCGGGAATCCCCGAGGACGAGCGGGACCGGATTTTCGAGGCATTTTTCCAGGGAAGTACAGCGCTTTCAGCAGGTAGTGTGGTGAAGGGTTCAGGAATCGGACTGGCGATTGCGCAAGAATTCGCTCATGCCCATGGCGGACGGATCGAGGTGCGTCCGTCGCCTGGGCGAGGCGCATGGCTGCGTCTGCGCATTCCCGGGGGAAACGTGACATGAAGCGACTGATCCCGCCGGGGGTGGCTGCAATGGCGATTGTTCTTGGAGGTTGCGCGGCGATCTCGCGGGATCACTACGTCGAGCCGCTCGTCGTGCCGGTGTCGGTTGGCGGGGCGCAGCTATCGATGCGTCAATGGATGGATCGATATCAAGAGCTGATGGCAATGCCGCTCAGCGAGGCACGCCGGCATTACAAAACACGGCGCAGCGAGCTGGAAACGTTCGAATGTGGGGTTGGGGGGGTCGAGATCCTGATGCTCTTGACTCGTCCGGATTTCGGAACGAGCGGAGAGTTCTCGGCCAATGGAAACCTGCTCAAGGGATGCGAGGACAAACCGGGTTGGCGCGACTCCGATGTTGGTGTTTTGGTGCCGATATTGCTCAGGCAGGCTGAGCTACAGGCACGGCAGTCCGCCCGGGAACGGGCGGCTAATCGGGAGCTCGCTGAACTTCGCCGGCAAATCCAGGCTCTGAAAGAGGTCGAACGCTCCCTGCAGCGATGATGGTTTCCGATGGGATGCCAGATGACTCAATCATAGGATCTATCCAGCACCATGTCTCAACCTGCCCGTATTTTGCTTGTCGACGATGATCTCAGTCTGCTGCGGCTGCTTTCCCTGCGCCTGGAAGCTGCAGGATTCGAGGTGATGCCTGTTGAGAACGGAGAATTGGCGCTGGGCAGCTTGCCTGGATTCAGGCCCGACTTGTTGATCACCGATCTGCGCATGGACGGCATGGACGGCATGGCCTTGTTCGAGCAGGTGCATCGCCGTCATCCTTTCCTTCCGGTGATCATCCTGACTGCGCACGGCACCATCCCCGAGGCTGTGCAAGCTACGAAGAAAGGCGTATTCAGTTTTGTAACCAAGCCATTCGAAAGCCGGGAATTGCTGGAGCAGATTCAGCAGGCGCTGGAGCAGTCTCGGCTGAGCGAATCGATGTCGGGATGTGGAAACGATCAGCAATGGCGCGCGGGCATCATCACGCGCAACGCGGCAATGGAGGAATTGCTGAGTCGGGCTTATCGGGTGGCAGGCGGCGATGCGAGTGTCTTTATCGAAGGCGAGAGCGGGACGGGCAAGGAACTGCTGGCCAAGGCCATCCACCGCGCCAGTCCCCGGGCCGAGGGCCCTTTCATTGCGGTCAATTGTGGAGCAATTCCCGAGAATCTGCTCGAATCGGAGTTGTTCGGTCATCGTCGGGGCGCATTTACCGGCGCCGTGCAGGATCATCAAGGGCTATTCGTTTCGGCCAGCGGGGGCACGCTGTTTCTCGACGAGATCGGCGACATGCCCATGCCCCTGCAGGTCAAGTTGCTGCGGGTGCTGCAGGAGCGCGAAGTGCGGCCAGTCGGTGCAACGCGTCCGATTCCCGTGGATGTCCGCATCATTTCCGCGACACATCGGAATCTGGAAGAGGAAATGAAATCCAGCCGGTTCCGTGAAGATCTGTATTACCGGCTGAATGTGGTGACCCTGTCCTTACCTCCCCTCAATCATCGGCGTGATGACATTCCGCTTCTCGCTGAATACTTCAGGGAGAGCTTGGCGCAACGCTACCAGAAATCGATCACCGGATTTTCACGCAGTGCCATGGAGCTGCTGATGACGGCCGACTGGACCGGCAACGTGCGCCAGCTCTACAACGTCGTCGAGCAAGCGGTGGCCTTGAGTCCGGCGCCGCAGATCCAGGTTGGCCTGCTGCAGGATGCGATCAAGGATCGGGCCGACGACATCATTCCATTCGCCGATGCCCGGCGCCAGTTCGAGTTGGACTACCTGATCGGCCTGCTGCAGATGACGCGTGGGAATGTGACGCAGGCTGCGCGCCTTGCGGGCCGGAACCGAACCGAGTTCTACAAGCTTCTGCATCGTCATGCATTGGATCCGGCTCAATTCAAGGACTGAGCGACGTCTTCATTCGGAGACAGATCATTTTGCATGAAATTCAACTAGATGGCGTTATTGGCGTCGATCCTCGTCTCTGTTTGGAGACCCCCTGATCGGAATTCTGGATATGGCTTTTCGTAATCGCCTGATTTTGTTGAGTGCGGCGTTTTGGCCCGATAATTGAAATTCTCAATTTCGGCGATGGTCGATGGATTTTGGCTCACCCGATCATCGCGAAGTCCTGCTACCGGCAGCGAGGTTGTCGGCAACAGGTGTTTCAGACTCCCCCTTATTTGCCCCCGCTTGCGGGGGTTTTTTTTGGATGCCACCTGAAGATGGTATCGGTGAGGGGGATGCAGGAGTCATGACATGCCTCATGATTCTGATATATTTGTCGCGTTTTTCCGGCCGATGTGGCCGGGCAATGATGGAAAGAGTGTTTGCGCGAGTTTTCCTGGCCCGTTCGGGTGTATTACGAAGATACCGATGCGGGCGGTGTGGTCTATCACGCACGCTATCTCAACCTGCTCGAGCGAGCGCGGACGGAATGGCTGCGGAGTTTGGGGATCGAGCAGGATCAGCTGATGTCCGAATCCGGTTTGATGTTCGTCGTGAGTCGCGTTGCCATCGACTATCTTCGTCCGGCCCGATTCAATCAACAGATGAACGTCACCGTATCGCCCCTGCCGCTCCACGGGGCGCGCATGACCCTGCGGCAAGAAGTTCGTGATCGCCACGGACTCAGTCATTGCCGCGCGGAAGTGGTGGTCGTTTGCGTTCGCGTATCGGATCTGAAACCTGTTCGTCTGCCCCGGTTTTTGCAAGAGGAATTGTCCAATGGACACCGCTAGCCCTGAAACGTCGATTGTTTCCCTGATCCTCCAGGCCAGTGTGCTGGTGCAGATGGTCATGGCCCTTCTGCTGTTGGCCTCGCTGTTTTCATGGTATGTGATTTTCAGAAAGCGTTCTCAGTTGGCCAATGCCCGCCGCTTGAGCCGAACGTTCGAAGATCGCTTCTGGTCCGGAATGGAGCTTGGGGAATTGTTTCGACAAGCCAGCCGCGAACGCGTTCGAGAAGGGCTGGCCAGCGTTTTTGTTGCCGGGTTCGGCGAATATGTTCGTTTACGCCAGCAACCCAATCCGAACCCTGAAGAATGCATCCAGGCCGCCAATCGGGCCATGCGTGCAGCGCAGTTAAGGGAAACCGAGCGGCTCGAAGAACACCTTCCGAGTCTGGCCACGATCGGATCGGTGACACCCTACGTCGGCCTGTTTGGGACAGTCTGGGGAATCATGCATTCCTTTCAGGGATTGGCGAAGGTTCAACAGGCCACCTTGAGCATGGTGGCGCCAGGGATATCCGAGGCGCTCATCGCGACGGCGATGGGTTTGTTCGCGGCCATTCCGGCGGTCGTGGCCTATAACCGCTATGCTGCCCAGATTGGCGTGCTGGTGACCCAGATGGATGGGTTCCGTGACGAGTTCTCCAATATTCTGCAACGCAATCTGTCTCCGGCCGGAGAGGGAAGCCGTAAGCTTGCCGGCGCCGACGCCCCCTGAACCTGTGCCCGGAGGACACATCCCATGGCTCAACTGACGGGTAAGCGTGGTTTGATCGGCGAAATGAACGTCGTGCCCTACATCGACGTTATGCTCGTGCTGCTGATCATTTTCATGGCGACTACGCCGCTTTTGTCGCGTGGCGTTCAGGTTGATTTGCCCAAGGCGGACGCCAAGCCGATGACGCTCGAGGATCTGGAAGACAAGAAGCCGGTCATTCTGAGCGTGGACGCGGAAGGTCAGATGTACCTGAACCTGGTTGATGGTGGTGAGCGCGTGGTAGACGAAGACACCATTCTTGCAGAAGTCAGTGCGGTACTGGCAGAGCGCCAGGACAACCCCGTTCTGGTCCAGGGCGATCATACGGTTGATTACGGCCGAGTCGTCCAGGCGATGGTCATCCTGCAACAGGCGGGTGCACCGAATGTCGGTCTCATGACTGATCCACCACCTGAGTCTGATCGACGGCGCCGCTGATGAGCGATCGGGACACGCATCTTTCCAGCCCGGCTGACAAACCGAGCCGATTTCGGTATTGGGCGCTTTCGCTCGGTTTGCATGGCGCTCTCGTCGTAATCTTTGCCGTGATCGCAATATGGCCGCGCCCGCGTCCGGTCCAGCCAAGTGGCGGCCCGATCATCCAGGCGAATCTCGTCGATATGCGCGAGGTCAATCGTCAGGCGATCAATCGCCAAGAGGCGCGGGAACGTGCCGAAGCGCAGGCTAAGGCAGAGGCCAACCGTCGAGATGCGGAGGCCAAAGCCGAGGCGGCAGAACGCGAGAAAGCGGCGGCGGAGGCCGAGGCCGAGGCGAGAACGAAGGCCGAGGCGGCGCGCCGGAAGGCCGAGGCAGATGCTAAGGCCAAAGCCGAGGCGGCAGCGCGCGAGAAAGCGGCGGCTGAGGCCAAGGCGAAGGCGAAGGCGGAGACCGAAGCGAAAGCGAAGGCCGAGGCGGCGCGCCGGAAAGCCGAGGCAGATGCTAAGGCCAAAGCCGAGGCGGCAGCGCGTGAGAAAGCGGCGGCTGAGGCCAAGGCGGAGGCCGAGGCGAAAGCGAAGGAAGAGGCAGCACGCCAGAAGGCTGAGGCAGCGGCTCGCGAGAAAGCGGCGGCTGAGGCCAAGGCGGAGGCCGAGGCGAAAGCGAAGGAAGAGGCAGCGCGCCAGAAGGCTGAGGCAGCGGCTCGCGAGAAGGCGGCAGCCGAAGCCAAAGCCAAGGCGGAGGCCGAAGCACGGGCAAGAGCAGAGCAGGCTGCACGTGAAGCGGCAATGCGCGCAGAATTGGCGGCGGAGCAGGCTGCAAGAGATGCGGCCCTGCGTGCGGATCTATTGTCTCGGTATGTCGGCGCGTTGTCGCAGGCGGTGAAGCGTAATTGGATTCGACCACCCGTAGCCGATACGCTTGGAAACTTCAGATGCGAGTTGCGCGTTTCACAGACGCCAACCGGTCAGGTGACTTCGGCTCGCGTGGTGAAGAGTTGTGGTGATCCGATTCTGGATCGTTCCATTGAGCAGGCTGTGTTTCGGGCATCGCCCTTGCCGGCGCCTCCTCCGGAGTTGGTGGACCAGACCCGGGATCTGCTTTTTACGTTTAAACCCTGAGGGTAAAAAATGAGCACAGTGAAGCAGTGGACGGCATGGGCGGCGTTGCTGCTGCTGATGTCAATGCCGGTATTCGGTGAGCCATTGCGCATCGAGATCACCGAAGGGGTGAGTAGCGCCCTGCCGATTGCCATCGTGCCCTTTGCCGGCGCGGCTCAGGCGCCTGGTGCTCCCGTACATTCGATCGTGGATGCGGATCTGAGTCGGAGCGGGCGGTTCGATACCCTGCCGACGGGTGAGATGCCTCAGCAGCCAAGCAGTCTGGATCAGGTGAATTTCGCTGCTTGGCGGACGACGGGCGTCACCTATGCGGCGGTGGGCCAGGTGATCCCGCAGGGCAGCAGCAGCTACATGATCCGTTTCCTGATCGTCGATGTGCCGCGAGGGCAGCAGTTGGCGGCCTTTCAGGTCCCCGCCTCGGCGGATGACATGCGTAGCGCAGCGCATCGGGTCAGTGACCTTATCTATGAACAGTTGCTCGGCGAACGTGGCGCCTTCAATACACGCATTGCTTATGTGAGCGTCCCCAATCGACCGCGCGTGGGCCAACCGTCCGAGTATCTGCTGATGGTATCGGACGCCGACGGTGAAAACAGTCGAACGGTCCTGAAATCCAAAGAGCCGCTGATGTCCCCGGTATGGTCGCCCGATGGCCGCCAGCTCGCATATGTCTCTTTCGAGACAGGGCGTTCGCAGATCTTTTCGCAGGACCTGGCAACCGGAAAGCGGCGGGTCCTGTCCTCGAAACCGGGAATCAATGGGGCACCAAGCTGGTCGCCCGATGGTCGGTCGATCGCCATTGCCCTGTCCGATGGCCCGAATACGCACATCCATCTGATGGACCTGGAGAGCGGCAGCCTGCGTCAGATCACGCAAGGCGCGGCCATCAATACCGAGCCGGATTGGTCACCCGATGGGACCAAGCTGCTGTTTACATCCGATCGGGGTGGACGACCCCAGATCTACGAAATGAATCGGGACGGTGGGCAGGTGCGGCGGCTCACCTATCAGGGCAGCTACAACGCACGAGCGCGTTACAGCCCCGATGGCAAGTCGATCGTCATGGTTCAGGGGGGCAGCTCGTTCCGGATTGCGATTCAGGATTTGCAATCGGGAACGGTGCGGGTTCTGAGTCAGGGACCAGAGGACGAATCGCCCAGCTTCGCACCTAACGGCGCCATGATAATCTATGCCAGCCAGTACGGTGGCAATGGGGTTTTGTCGACGGTTTCCTTCGACGGCAAGGTGCGCCAGCGTGTGGCGGGCCGCGGGGATATCCGCGAGGCGGCGTGGTCGCCTTTCCGGCCGCGCTGAAACGGTAGTCAAGTCAACATCAATGATGTTCTGGAGTGAGAGGGTTATGGGGCGATTTCCAAAGTGGATCGTGGTGGGTATGGCGGTGCTGGCATTGGCGGGATGCGCGGGCAGTGCCAAGAAATCCTCGAAGGGGGCAGTGGCCGGAGACGAGTGGGCCGCGGCTGCCGGTGGTGCCGAAACGAGTCCGTTGGGTGAAGGCGGTGGCTTGCGAGGCGACGAATGGGGGTCGGTCCAAGGCGTCAATGCCGGCAATAGCGGCTATGGTTCGCCCAACGACCCGCGCGCGGCAAACCTCCAGTCCCAGGTGATTTACTTCGAGTACGACAGTAGTGTCGTGGCACCCGCGTATCTGGACGTGGTTCGGGCCCACGGTGAGTATCTCAAGAACAATCCGGCCACGCGTGCCAATCTGGAAGGGCATACCGATGAGCGGGGGTCGCGTGAGTACAATATCGCGCTGGGTCAGCGCCGTAGCGATGCCGTAATGAACCTGCTCATTGCTCAGGGTGTGCAGCCGTCGCAGTTGTCTTCGGTGAGTTTCGGCGAGGAAAAGCCCGCCGTTTACGGCAGTGGTGAGGACGCGTGGTCGAAGAACCGGCGTGTTGAGATCCGGTACGCCCAGTGACGATCCGCAAGCCTTGATCTTGGCCAGGGATCTTGGTGCTTTCGATTGTGCGAATTGCGACCGATGATTGGAATGTTTGGGGAGTTCGATAATGACCAAGATGCGGATATGGGGCGTGATGCTCGCGGGTGCTGGAACCCTGGCTGGCTGCGCGCCCATGCCACCCCAATCCCAGGATGATCCGATTGCCTATCGTCTCAACCAGCTTGAAGGTCGGGTGGAGAAGCTTGAGGGGGGGCAGACCAGCTCGCCCACATTGGACGTGGTGTCCAACCAGCAGCAGATCCAGGAAGATCTGCGCCAGCTCAAGGGTGTGGTCGAACAACAGGCTTACCAGCTGCAGGTTCAGGAGCAGAAGCTCAACCAGCTGACAACGACCCCTGCCGCCCCTCCGTTTACGCCGGGGGGAACGAACTCGGGGCTTGAGCAGGGACAGCCGACTTCGATGGCGCCGGCTCCGCAGGAGACACCGCCCGCTCCGGTTCCGGTCACCACGGCACCGCCGGTGGCGGGCGAGCAGGCCAATTATGATGTCGCGTTCAATCTGCTCAAGGAAGGACGTTATCCTCAGGCTGCAGAGGCCTTTGGTCAGTTTCTGCAGCAATATCCGTCCAGCCGCCTTGCGCCAAACGCGCAGTACTGGCTGGGTGAAGCGGAGTACGTCGGGCGCCAGTTCGATACGGCATTGGGAAATTTCCGCAAAGTCGTCGAGCAGTATCCGGGGAATCCTAAGGTCCCGGACGCATTGCTCAAGATTGGCTATATTCACGCGGAGAAGCAGCAATGGGCCGAAGCGAAGTCCGCCTTGGATCGGGTGATTCGTGAATTCCCGCAAAGTGGTGCCGCGGATTTGGCGCGCCAACGCCTCAACCGGCTGCAACGGGAAGGCCAGATCTCCGGGTGAAGACAGCGCACGCGCGGCTGGATCAACACCTGCGGGTCAGCGAGATCTTCTACTCGTTGCAGGGCGAGGCCGACAGTGTGGGGTGGCCGACGGTTTTTATCCGCCTGACCGGGTGCCCGCTGCGGTGCAGCTATTGCGACACGAGTTACGCTTTCCATGGTGGAACGACGATTGCCATCGCCGATGTCTTGACGGAAGTGGCTCGTTATCCCGTACGACATGTCTGCGTTACCGGGGGAGAGCCATTGGCGCAGGGCGATGCGTGCCGTGCCTTGTTGGCGGCTTTATGTGAGCGCCGTCATGTGGTTTCGCTGGAAACCTCCGGCGCACTGTCCATTGCTGGAATCGATTCACGGGTGAGTCGCGTCGTCGATGTCAAGTCCCCGGGATCCGGGGAGATGGATCGCAACCATTGGAGCAATCTGGATTTGCTCACGGAGCGCGATCAGCTCAAGTTCGTTCTGTGTGATCGCCGGGATTATGAATGGGCGATGGGGCAGGTGACGGAGCGAGCGCTCGCTTCGCGGTGCATGGTCTGGTTTTCGCCGGTGCACGGCCGGCTCGATCCTCGCCGGCTGGCGGAGTGGCTGCTTGAAGACGGGTTGCCGGTGAGAATGCAGATCCAACTGCATAAATTGCTCTGGGGCGAGGCACCGGGGCACTGATCCGGTGGATGCATCATGACCCGATCTGCGATTGTCCTGTTGTCCGGTGGTCTTGATTCGGCGACCACGCTGGCTTTGGCAAAGCAACAAGGCTTTGACTGTGCTGCGCTGAGCTTCGCTTACGGCCAGCGCCATGATGCGGAGCTCGCGGCGGCGGCGCGCGTCGCGGCCCATGCCGGGGTAAGCGTCCACCGAACGGTGACACTGGATCTGGCTGCCTTTGGCGGATCGGCGCTGACCGATTCTTCGATCGCGGTGCCGACGGCGCCATCCAGCGGCATTCCGATCACCTATGTTCCGGCGCGCAATACCGTGTTTCTCGCCCATGCCTTGGCGTGGGCCGAAGTACTGCCGGCCCGTGATCTGTTTATCGGTGTCAACGCGGTGGATTATTCCGGCTACCCGGATTGCCGTCCGGCTTTCATCGAGGCCTTCGAACGGCTGGCGAACCTGGCGACCCGAGCGGGAGTCGAGGGAAGTCCTTTTCGGGTTCACGCACCGCTCATCCACTGGTCCAAAGCTGAGATCATTCAGCGAGGGGTCGCACTCGGTGTGGATTTCAGCATGACGGTATCCTGCTATCAGGCCGACACATCCGGTGCTGCCTGTGGTCTTTGTGATGCGTGCCGTCTGCGCGCGTCCGGCTTTGCCGAGGCCGGGATCGACGATCCAACCCGATATTGGACTTGAGGTTTGCCCTTGTCATTTGCGTCCGCTGGGGTATCATGTCGGCCCGCTTGATGCATTCATCGCGGGCTGTTAGCTCAATCGGTAGAGCAGTGGCCTTTTAAGCCATTGGTTCCGGGTTCGAGTCCCGGGCAGCCCACCATCTCTCCTCGACTCAATGGACGCCTTTCCTGCATTCTTATCGGTGCGGCAATCGGCCGCATGGCGCCCGGATGGTTCTGCCCGTAGTCTGTCCGGTGTGAATCGCTGCTGTTCGTCGCTGGGCGAGCGGTGATATCTGAAATGGAGGTGGATGATGTCCGCAACGATGCCGATGCCGATCCCCAGAACGATTGCCGTTCTGATTCTTGTCTTGGCTGTGGGGTTGGGCGGCTGGGCCGCGCAGGAGCTGGGACACTATTTGGATGTGATCTGCGTGGTGCGCGGGGAATGCTATGGTCGAACCGATTGGGTGTACTGGATAAGCCTCGTGCCGCCGTTGATTTTGACCGGCGTCTTGTCGTCCGTTCTGGTGGTAGTGCTGGCCTGGAGCGCCGGAACGCGGTTCGTGCTGCAATTGGTGGGACGCGGTGGAATGCCTGAACCCGCCGTGACCCGATCGATCACGCGGGTGAGGCATGGGCTCGTCGGTGTGGGTGTCTTGTCCATGATCGGATTCGGCGCGTTGGCTGTCTGGTTTATGCAAGTCTGAATCCGCGTCGATGGACGCGCCCGTCGAGCCGGGAGTGTGCCCCATCGCCTGGCGGCGATGGGCTTGGCCCGCATGGCGTTCGGCAATCGTTCGGACGGGCGCGGCTCCGGCGTTCGGTGTCGCTACGGGGCTGCGATGGGAACCCCCATTCGGCTCAGCGTATCTCGGGCTTGCTTGCCGACGGGACTGTCCGACTGGGCTGCGATGCGCAGGTGTTCAATCGCCCGCCCACGGTCACCTCGGGCCAAGGCCAATTCTCCCAATGCGTTATGCGCCGTCGCGGTGGGCAGCAGCGTCAGGCTTTTTTCCAGGTATTGCATCGCCGGCGCATCGCGCTTCAATGCCTTGGCGGCGAGCCCGGCTCCCACGTAATGCTGATAGTAACCACCGTCGAGCGCCAGCGCACGTTCATAGTCGGCCAAGGCTTCTGAGGGGCGCGACTGCTGCAGGGCCAGATAACCTTGAAGGCCGTGGAACAGGGCTTCTCTCGGTTGTGCCTTGACGGCCTGGGCCACCAGGGTTTGCGCTTTCTCGAAGTTCTTTTTGCCTACGGCTTCCACGGCTTGATCATAGGCTTCGTACGCCGGCTGGTCCTTCAGGAGTGTTGCGATGCGATCTCTATACCGTTCCGCATTGAGTTCGCCCCTGATCCCCAATTGCTGGGCACGCAGGCGATTCTGGGCGACCCGTTCGGCAGACGGTGGATGTGAGGCGAGCAGCCCGTCGAGCCACCCCGTTTGACGCCCCTCCGACAAGCGGACGAAGGTTTCCTGCAGTGTGACCGCGGCCGACGGGTCGTAGCCCGCTCGCGCCATATAGGCCATGCCATAGTAATCCGCTTCCAGCTCGGCTTCCCGGCTGTAGCGCTGATTGAGCACCGAGGCAGCCAGCGCAGCCGTGCCGACTGCAAGCGGACCGTAGCGGTCATCGGCGCTGCCGGCAGCGGCGGCAACGGCCATCACGCCCGCTTGGAGCAGTAATGCACGTTGCATCTGCTGCGCGCTGTGGCGTGCGGCCGCGTGGGTGATTTCGTGACCCAGGACAGCCGCCAGTTCGGCTTCGTTATTCAGCTCGGTCAACAGCCCCCGATTGACGGCAAGCTTCCCGCCGGGCATCGCCCAGGCGTTGGGAATGGAGTTGTTCAGGACCACGAATTCATAGGGCAGCGGACGATCGGAGACGGCTGCCAGTTTTTGGCCCACTTCCTGAACATAGGCACCGACTCGGGGGTCGACTTTGTACAACCCGCCTTGCATCTGTTGGGCCGGAACGTAGTTCTGTGCGCCCAGGCTGACTTCCTGTTCGGTGGAGATGATGTTGAGTTCATTCTGGCCCGTGACGGGATTGACGGCGCAGGCGGTGAGCACCGATAGCAGAATGCACCCGGACAAAAGACCGATCACGCGTCGCATGCAATAAAGTCTCCGAATTGAAGGCAAGGAGGGGCAGTTGCGCATCCGCCGTGTGCAAGGGTATCTGCGACAACTTTTGCCGATGTTTCCAGTCTACACTGCCATAGGGAGTGAACACGACGCGTTACCGTAGCAGGAGTTCGGGATGATGAATGGCAGACACGGCCCGCGGGTGCATGGATGGTTCTTGGCCTTGACCTTGATATTACTGGTTGCCGTGAGTGGGGCGCCGGGTGTCCAGGCGAGTGTTCCGGCGTTGCCGCTCCCCGGGGAGATTCGGGCACTTGGGAATGACTGGCAGATGATGGGGAGCGCTCGATTCCGAAAGTATTTCATCAATGTCTATGATGGCCGACTCTGGGTCACAGCCGGCGCATTCGACTGGCAAGGGGTATACGCGCTCGATTTGACCTACGCTTTGGACTTTAAGGCCCGTGATCTGGCCAAACGCTCGGTCGACGAGATGCGGCAGATCGGCGAGATCAGTGATGCGCGGCTTGTCGAATGGGAGGGCGTAATGCGCAGGGCTTTTCCTGATGTCAAGGCCGGAGACCGCCTGATTGGCGTTAACCTGCCGGGTCGGGAAACCCGCTTCTACTTGAACGGCACACTCTTCTCGACTGTTCCCGACCCCGCGTTTGGCCGCGCCTTTTTCGGTATCTGGCTCGATCCGCGGACCAGTGAGCCGGCATTTCGCAAGGATCTGCTTGCCGGAGCGGGTGCATGAGTCAGCCCAAAACGCGAGACGAGCCGATTGATCGGATTCGGATCGACCGCTGGCTGTGGGCCGCGCGCTTTTTCAAGACCCGTTCGCTGGCCACCGAGGCGGTGGGGGGCGGAAAGGTGCATTGCAATGGACATGCCGTAAAGCCCGCGCATCTGGTGCGGATCGGCGATCGTCTTCGCATCCAACGCGGACAGGAACGCTATGAGGTGGAGCTCCTTGGACTGGATGTCCGTCGGGGCCCGGCCAGTCAGGCGGCCGCTTTGTATCTGGAGACGCTGCAAAGCCGCGCCGCGCGTGAACAGAATCGGGAGAACCATCGGCTCGCACCCCCGCCCGATCCGGGCCAACGGCCTGATAAACGAATGCGACGGCGTCTGCGTGCCCTGTCTCAGCGCTTCTGATCTGCCCGGGGTCGGTCGCTTTCGGTATACTGGGCCGGTTCCGTCACCGCCCGTAGGAACCTATTGTGCCGATGGATGTGCGCACACCACCAGTCGCCGTGGACCTGATCATCGAGATGACCGATCGATCGGAGCCCTCCATCGTGCTGGTGGCACGTCGCTATCCGCCGCTTGGCTGGGCTTTGCCCGGTGGCTTTGTCGATGTGGGTGAAACGCTGCCGGAAGCTGCGCGCCGCGAAGCTAAAGAAGAAACCGGCCTGTCGGTTACCCTGAAAGCACTGCTCGGATGTTATTCGGACCCGTCCCGTGACCCCCGCGGGCACACGGTAAGCGCTGTATATGTCGGGACCGCGAGCGGCATGCCGCAAGGCGCGGATGATGCTCGGGACGCCGCTGTCTTCACCCGCGCAAACCTGCCTGATCTGGCATTCGATCATGCCCGGATCGTGGCGGACTATTTCGAATTCTATCGGGCCGGCCGCCCTGTTCCCCTGGACTGAGGAGAATGGATCGGGCCCGAGGATTTGACTCTCTGCCGGCGCCGATCCGCCGCTGGAGTAAAACCAGGAGACCGTCTTTGGAGCGACCCTCCGAGGCGGGATGTTTCAACCCCCGGGCTGATCACCCGGTCCAGGAGAAGCGCTACTCATGACGTATCGTCACATTCGAATGCCCGCACAGGGAGACAAGGTTCAATTCGACGCCAATGGCCGGCCTAAAGTGTCCGATCAACCCATTCTCGGCTATATCGAAGGCGATGGCATCGGCCCGGATATCACGCGGGCCTGTCTGCGGATCTGGGATGCTGCAGTGGAGGTCGTTTACGGCGGACGCCGCAAGATCCACTGGTGCGAGCTGTTTCTTGGCGAAAAGGCTGCTTCTCTTTACGACGGCAACTATTACCCCGAGGAAACGCTGACGGCCTTGCGCGAGCTTGGCGTTTCGATCAAAGGTCCGCTGACCACCCCGGTCGGCGGCGGGTTCCGGTCACTGAACGTCTCGTTGCGCCAGGATCTCGATCTGTATGCCTGTGTGCGGCCGGTGCGCTACTACAGCGGCGTGCCTTCGCCCGTGCGCGAACCCCAGCTGATCGATGTGGTGATCTTTCGCGAAAACACCGAGGACGTCTACGCCGGTATCGAATATGCCTCTGGAACGCCGGATAACAAGAAGCTCGCCCAGTTCCTGCGTCAGGAAATGGGGGCAGAGTTTTTCGAGGACGCCGGGCTCGGCATCAAACCCATCAGCCCCTTTGGCACCAAGCGACTGGTACGTCAGGCGATTCAGTATGCCATCGATCATGGCCGCGAGAGTGTGACGCTGGTCCACAAGGGCAACATCATGAAGTACACCGAAGGTGCATTTCGTGGCTGGGGTTATCAGGTTGCCCGCGAGGAGTTCGGCGACCGCACCATCACCGAGACCGAGGTGTTCGAGGAGCATGGCGGCAAGGTCCCCGAAGGCAAGATCGTCATCAAGGATCGCATCGCCGACATCATCTTCCAGCTGATGCTGCTGCGCCCACAGGAATTCGATGTGCTCGCCACGATGAATCTCAACGGCGACTACCTGTCCGATGCCATCGCGGCCCAGGTCGGTGGGGTCGGCATTGCGCCCGGTGCCAACATCGGTGATGGCGTGGCGGTGTTCGAGGCCACGCACGGGACCGCGCCGAAATACGCCAACCAGGACAAGGTCAACCCGGGCTCGCTGCTGTTCAGTGGTGTCGACATGCTGGACTATATCGGCTGGACCGAAGCCGGCGACGTCATCCGCGAAGCCTTCCAGGACGTCGTCCAGGATAAAGTCGTCACTTACGACTTTGCGCGCCAGATGGAAGGCGCCCGCGAAGTGGCGACCAGCGCCTTTGCCGATGAAATCATCAGTCGTATTCATGCCGGTATCGATGTGCAGGCACGCGCTGAAGCACGGCGACAATGGCGTCTGGAAAACCGCCAGCTGCGTGAAAGCCGGCGGATCACCGCACCCATGGAGGCCATGCTGGAATCCGGTCGGAAGCCGACTGCCATTGGCCATATCATGACGCGCAAGCTGGTGACGATTGCGCATGATGCCACGATCGATGATGCCGTTCGGGTCATGCGCGATCACGGCGTGAGCTCGGTTATCGTGGAGCCGCATGATGGGCTCGGTTGGGGGATCCTGACGCGGCGCGATGTGATGGGGCGCGTTGCGCAGGCTGGACGCAATTCGGCTGAAGTGACAGTGGGCGAAATGGCCACCACGCCGGTCATCACGGTTCCGATGACCGAGCCGATCAGTGCATGCATCGATCGCATGATCAAGCATCGAATCCGCCGCCTGCTGGTGGAAGAAAACGGCAAGGTCATCGGTATTGCCACGGAAGCCGATATGGTCAATGCCGTCGAACTGTTCAACTGGATTCGGGCTGAATGAGTCTCGGGATCGCGTCCCGGCTGCTTTGACACGTCCGTTTGCCTCATCGCCGGCCCCTTTAGGGCCGGTTTTTTTGCAAAGGAATCCGGGCGCAATGCGAGGCACTTCGGCGCTATGGCGCGGTAATGGCGGCCGACCCAGTCTGCGGCTTGGTCAGAACGCCTGCCGGTAGCGCAGCCCTATGTGGTCGATCCCCTCGTTCTCACCCCCGATCACCCATTTGTGGGACATGTGATCATAGAACAGGCCCATGGATCGACCTGAGGTGATCCGATAGCCGATTTCCATGCCGAGACGGGGGAGCATCCGCACACCGAAACCGCAGTCACTTCTCGTCTTGCATCCCTGTTTGTCCTTGCTCAGAGGACCGTCGTGAACGGCGAGGCTGACGATGCCGTCGAGGAAGCCCCGCGGCGTATCGTACAGCCGCCAGCTCAGGCCGCCATACGCAGCGCTCGTATCTCCGTTGAAATTCAGGGTGGTGCCGAGATGCGGCCGCACGCTGTATGGGATAATCGACAGTGGCACAAACTGGATTTCAACATTGAGGTCGACGCCGTCTTCGTGGCGGTCACTGAATGGTCCACGGTCATGGGCAAGCACGCCGACGGCATAGAGGGGCGCTGCGTGTAGTGTGACCGCTGGGTTGCTGAGCAGGAGCAGACGCAAGAGCAACCCGAATCGGTTCGACTTCATGAGCGATCGAGGCATCCCACCTCCTCTGATTCTCGAAATCAATTCAGTAACAGAAACCCACAATGGTCGCGGTCGGTGGCGAATCCCACGAGCCAACCACGTGATTGAAGCATGGATCGTTTGAGGGAATCTTGCTTGAGCGCAAGGATCGCTGCGCGGCGATCGGGGCCGTTTTTCGGGCGTGGGGATAAACAGTCCATAGACCCGAATATCGCCGGGGGGACGCGTTCGAAGATGAGGTAACGGTGCCCCATGGGGTACGGGTGGACACGTCATGAAACAGAAAAAGCCGCCGGGGTTACCGGCGGCTTTTTGAATGTCGATCCGGTGCGGATTGGGGATCAGGTGGTCTGTGACCCTTGCGCTTGAGTAAGCCGGGTCAATTCCGCGATACGGGCCACACACTGGACTGCGAAACCGCCGAGTGCGTAGATGCCCCAGGCCAACACTACAAAGCCCCAATGGATCGGCGCCGCGAAAAGTTCTTCGGCATAGAAGAACGTGTGGCCCCACTCGTTCAGACCGAGATTGGGCATGATGAGGATTGGTCCGGCGACGACCAGGGACAACGGAATGGAAACCCGCTGGGTGAACTGTGGGAGTCGCGTATGGACCCACACCCAGGCGAAGGTGAGCCCCACTAGTGCTGCGGGAATGGCGAAATAGAACAGCGCGATGTGCGTGGGGGTGAAGTCGGTGTCGCGGATGGTCGTCTGGTGCCACGCCGCATCAGCTTCAACGAACAGGCCGAAGATGACCGCGGCCAGAATGCTGGCCATGGCCAACAGCGTCAGGACATAGTAATAGCGTTTCAGCTCTTCCTGCGGGGTGATTGCCATGATGTTGCGGTCGCGGGTGAACCACAGAACGGCTACGGCAATGGCGCCGATCAGCGGGATGACTGTCATCTGGACATAGAACAGACTCATCCAATAGGTCTGGAATTCCGGTTCGAAATAGTCCATTCCGACCGTAAAGGAGTAATTTTGCTGGTACCAGCGATAAACGCCGAACACAAGGCCGGCGAGAATACCGACGCCCAGGGCAAACATCCATGGCCCCCGAATGGAGGGGGCCGCTTCAGCTGGGGCAGCAACGGCCCTACTGGATGGCATAACCGCACTCATGTCTATCTCCTCGTTACTTAGAACCGCCATTAAAAAGCTAAAAAACCATGATCTATGTCATGTATCGACAAACACTAGGGTATCTTGAACGAGCGGTCAAGTGTTTATTGGGTTACCGTTCAAGACGGCGGAACGGGCGGTTCGATCGCGCGGCTGAGTGGTTATCCGGTACTGTGGTGGCCCCATGCCGACGTTGAAAGATGCGCTGTCGGTGGTGCGGGCATTATCCAAGCTGGGTGTCTGCTCGCGCACCGAA
Organism: Candidatus Macondimonas diazotrophica; assembly: GCF_004684205.1. NCBI lineage: Bacteria > Pseudomonadati > Pseudomonadota > Gammaproteobacteria > Chromatiales > Ectothiorhodospiraceae > Candidatus Macondimonas > Candidatus Macondimonas diazotrophica. Next base: position 55,470 of record NZ_SRIO01000010.1, on the reverse strand, counting down.
GCCGAGACGGCTGTTCGAACCGGGCGGGTGGCCGTGAACGGCCGGATCGTTCGGGACCCAATGAGCCGAATCAAGCTCGACGCCGATCGTTTGACGCTGGATGGGATGCGGGTAAAAGCAGCGGCGCCACGATATGTGATGCTCAACAAGCCGCGTGGATTGGTCACGACCCGCCGCGATGAGCAGGGCAGGGCGACCGTCTATTCCGTACTCGGTGACGCTGCGGCATGGCCCGGGCTCTCCCCCGTGGGACGCCTGGATCGTGCCAGTGAAGGGCTTCTTTTGTTTAGTAATGATCACCAATGGTCGGCCGGTGTAACGGCACCGGGAAGCGGATTGGAGAAGCGATATCACGTCCAGGTGGACGGCATCGCTGATGCCGCGCTGCTGTCGGCCTTGCGTGTGGGTGCGGATTGCCAGGGAGAATGGTTGCATGTCACGGCGGCGACTCTGTTGCGGCAGGGCGCGAAGAACAGTTGGCTGGAACTGGGGCTGACCGAAGGGCGCAACCGCCATCTGCGGCGGCTGTTGGCCGCATTCGGGTTCAATGTGCGTCGGCTCGTGCGTGTCTCCATCGGCCCCCTGAGGCTGGGAGATTTGCCCAAGGGTGCGTGGCGCCTTCTTGAGCCCGAAGAGGTCGCGCAGTTGGGCGCGAAACCCGCAGATCCAACCCCGCATTAATCCGCGGCGAGTACCCGTATCCGCCGTGCCGCCTCTTGGGCATGCTCTCGCGCCTGCCCGATGGTTTCCCCACAGGCCAGCGCGACCCCCATGCGGCGTTTGGGGGTCGCCAGCGGTTTTCCGAACAGGCGCAGGTCGCTTTCGGGCACAGCCAAGGCGTGCTCGACGCCCTCGAAGGCGACGCCGGGCGCATCGGTGCCGCCATAGATCACGGCGCTGGCCGCTTGACGTTGAAGCCGGGTGTCCACTGGCAAGCCCAGAATTGCGCGTGCATGCAGGTCGAATTCGCTCTGACGCTGGCTGGCCAGGGTCACCAGCCCGGTGTCGTGCGGGCGCGGGCTGACCTCGCTGAACCACACCGCATCACCGCGAACGAACAGCTCCACGCCGAAAACGCCGCGTCCGCCGAGGCGCGCGGTGATGCGGCCGGCGATGTCGCGCGCTCGCTCGAGCGCAATTGGCTGCATCGGTTGTGGCTGCCAGCTTTCGACATAGTCGCCGTCGACCTGACGATGCCCGATGGGTTCGCAGAAGCGGGTTTGGATATTCCCTGCAGCATCCAGCGTTCGGACGGTGAGCAGCGTGATTTCAAAATCGAAATCGATCCATTGCTCGGCGATGACGCGCCCGCGATCCACCCGTCCACTGCGGGCATGGGTCCAGGCTGCCGCGACGTCGCGTTCGCTTCGGACGACCGACTGGCCCTTGCCGGAAGAGGACATCACCGGCTTGACCACACAGGGCAGGCCGATGCCACCGTTGATCGCGGCGCGCAGCTCATCCTCGGAATCGGCGAAGGCGTAGCCGGATGTGGGCAGGTTCAGTTCCTCTGCCGCCAAACGGCGGATGCCCTCGCGTTGCATGGTCAGCCATGCCGCCTCGGCCGTGGGGATGACCTGGGTGAGGCCTTCGGATTCCAGTTCACACAGGGTTTCGGTGGCGATTGCTTCAATTTCCGGAATGACCCAATGCGGCCGCTCACGGATGATGAGTGCACGCAGGGCGGGGCCATCGGTCATGTCCAGGACGTGGGCGCGATGGGCGAGCGCATGGCCAGGCGCATGCGCATAGCGATCCACGGCGATCACCTCGACCCCGAGACGCTGAAACGCGATGATTACCTCCTTGCCCAGCTCACCTGCACCCAGCAGCATGACGCGGGTGGCGGAAGGAGTGAGGGGGGTGCCGATGCGCATGGAGGATCTCCGCGATAGGTGTCGCTAAAAGCGCGATTCTAGCCCAAAGGATCAGCGACGCCGATGTCACGCGGGCGTTTACGACGCTGGGCGTGCCCTGGGGTATGATGTGGGCCTTTTGCAAGCCTTCCGCGGGAGGTGGGGCCATGGAGTCCATGGATTCGATTGAGACGCTGGTCCATGTCATCCGTGAACTGGCGGCCGATGGCTTTTCGCCGGCCACGGGTGGCAATTTTTCGATGCGTGAAGGCTTGGACCAGTTTTGTATCACGGCCTCGGGATGCGACAAGCGCCGGGTGAGCGTCGGCCAGTTTATCCGCCTGCCAGTTGCCGGCGCGCTCGCCACCACCGACCCACTGCCATCGGCCGAGACCGCGCTGCACCAGCGGCTCTATCGGCTCGACCCAACGATCGGCTGCGTGCTGCATACCCACTCGGTTGCTGCTACCGTCCTTTCTCGCCTTGACCCCAATGACACGCTGGTCTTGCGCGGCTATGAAATGCAAAAAGCGATTCGGGGGCAGACGACCCACGAGGCCACGCTTGCGCTGCCGCTGTTTGACAATACCCAGGACATTCCGGCGCTGGCTGACCAACTGGCTGTGCGCTGGGAAGCCGAGGGTGGATTGCCGGGCGGCTTTCTGGTGCGTGGCCACGGGCTTTACGCGTGGGGGCGTACGGTCGCTGAAGCCCGGCGCCATGTGGAAGGTTGGGAGTTCTTGCTGAACTGCCTGCTTCAGGAACGTTTACTGGAGGCCCGTCAATGAGGATCCAAGCCGTTGTGACCGATATCGAAGGCACGACCACCGATATCGGCTTCGTGCATCGGGTGCTGTTTCCCTATGCCGCGCGTAGGCTGCCGGCCTACGTCGCGGCACATCGCGACGAGCCCGCGCTGCAGGCGCTGCTGGTCGAGGTGGCTGCGGCAAGCGGTCAGCCCGCGGCCAGCGAGGCCGCGGTGGTGGATCAGCTGCTGGAGTGGATCAAGCTCGATCTTAAGATGACGCCATTGAAGACCTTGCAGGGTTGGATCTGGCGCGAGGGCTACCAGCGCGGCGACTTTACCGGCCATGTCTATCCGGATGCTGCTGTTTGCCTGCGTCGCTGGTCTGCGGCCGGGCTGCGGCTCTATGTCTATTCGTCCGGCTCGGAAGAGGCGCAGCGGCTTCTGTTCGGGCATAGCAACCATGGCGATCTGACGCCCCTGTTCGGGGGTTACTTCGATACGCGCGTCGGCGCCAAGCGCGAGGCCGAAAGCTATCGCCGGATCGTCGAGGCGATCGGTATCGCGGCGGATCGCACTCTGTTCTTGTCGGACATCGAATCCGAACTCGATGCAGCGCGAGCCGCAGGGCTCGAAACCTGTCTGTTGGCGCGCGGTGGTGGATTGACGAGCGATCATCCCATTGCCGCAGATTTTCACCACATCCCGCAGCTGAAGGAGGTTGCCTCATGAGCCGCCTGACCGTTTATTCCGAGAATGACGCCGCACATCCCACACTTGAGACCGAAGATGGCGAAACGATTCGCCAGACGCTGGCCGAAGCCGGAGTGCTGTTTCGCCGTTGGGCAGCGACGCAAGCGCTGGATGAGCGCGCCGACGAGTCGGTGATCCTCTCGGCTTATCGCCCGGAAATCGATCGGCTGATCGCCGAGGCGGGCTATCAGAGTGTCGATGTGGTCAATATGTACCCAACGCACCCGGACCGCGCCGCGCTGCGCGACAAGTTTCTCAGTGAACACACCCACGGCGAGGATGAGGTGCGCTTTTTCGTGGACGGCGCCGGGTTGTTCTGCCTGCATCTGAATGGACAGGTCTATGCTGTCTTGTGCACCAAAGGGGATTTGATCAGTGTGCCGGCAGGAACCCGGCACTGGTTCGACATGGGATCGAGCCCGCGGTTTACTGCCATTCGCCTGTTCAACAATCCGGATGGATGGATTGCCCAGTTTACCGGCGATGCCATCGCCGATGGTTTTCCGCGCCTGGCGTGATGGGCATGGGTTTTGCCAAGACACGGGACCCGGTCTCGGCGGGCGCCGGGATTTCAGCCGGCATCCGTTGGCCCGCTCGTTTGGTGGCTTAGTCGTCGCAGCGATGCCCGAAGGTCGCGAGGCCCTCGGCGAGATAATCCGCGACCATGGGCGTGCTGAGAAGGTATTCCGCCGTGCGGCTTGTGGCGCTTCGTGTCGCCTCGGTCAGGGCTTCGGTCCACTCGCGCTCACCATAGTCACCGCGGCCGACCCACATGAGCGCCACGAGGGTCGCCTGTTGGTCGGGTTCGAGATCGTCGATCACGATTTTCACTTCTCGATAGGTGAGATCGTCCTCGTGGTCGGCCAGCACCTGCAGTGCCCAGTCATCGCTCCAATCACCCTCCGGTTCGGGAATCGCGACGGCTTCCTTGGCATGGAATTCCTTGAGTCTGGTGATCAGAGTGCAGACAGTCTCGGTATTCAGATCCGGCGTTTCCATGAATCCTCCCGTATCACAGCAGTTCACTCGTATCGTGGGTCGGGTACCAGTGTAAGTGGCCTTGGCCATCGATGCCCAGAGGGTCCCCGAGCCCAAGGCTGTTCTGCGTCAACTTTTGCCGCAGCCCTTCGGCCCGCTCGCGCTTCGCGCCATGCAGACGGAACCCTGATCGGTGCAGTGGTACCCGTTCCAGATGCTGCAGGCGCGTATCGGTCAGGCGGACCAGATAGCACAAGGCGAGGCCGGGACGATAACGCTCAAAGCCCCGGATTCCCTCATAGTCGTTGAGCAAGTCGCCGCAGCCATAAAAAAGTTGGGCGGTCACGATAGATTTCGATTCCCAGCGGATGATGCGAAGAATGGTCGTGGACCACCGCTACCCCGGCCCGATCGATCAATCCAGGAGCGAATGCGCGATGGCCTTATGGAATGGCATCCTCCCAATTTCCGACCCAGTGAACCAAAACGATGATCGTATCACCCGGTTTCCGGCACCGATCCAGATGTTCGCTGATGTCCTCAATCAAGTGTGCACCGACAGATCGGCCAGTCGCGCAATGCCCGGGGTGTCATCGCGCGCTGCCCATTCCGGCGGAATGCCGCTGCTGGGACAGCCAACGGCGAACACTGTGATCCGTCCTAGGTCCGGTCGATCCAGCACCGCCGGCTGCCAGGCTTCGTGGGCATTGCGCCCGGCGCCGGCGGTGATCGAGTCTCGCCAACGCGTCGCCCCAGAGGTCGATAATAAAGTGGGTGGCACGCCTGATCGGCCCCCGCGCCGCCGCCAGCGCGCCATAATCGGCGCCGATCGGAGGCAGGGTTCGAAGGTCTCTGGCGGGCTGGGAGAGTGGAGGATCTGGTCGATGCCCATCCGGTCATGATATCGCCGGCCATAAACAGTGTGATGGGTCGGAATGGCGGGTCGATCGCACCGGGGTCCTTGTGCGGGTGGGTGCCAACCGTGAACACGGGGTGGCGGTGCACACGTCACGGATGATCATCCATGGTCAACAAGGACTTGAGGAAATTCGGCAGGTGCCCACACGGGGCCTGCCTGACGGTCATCCGAGCGGGCGAAGCGGCCCGATCGGAATTGCGAAGATGGTGCCGGCGAGAGGAATCGAACCTCCGACCTGCTGGTTACGAATCAGCTGCTCTACCGACTGAGCTACACCGGCCTGTGAGGGTCGCTAGGATACCCTTTTCAGCTGATTTCGAAAATCCCTCTACCCGATCGGCGCATCAATGCTGCGGGATCGGCCGTGAACGCTTGAGTCGCGGAAACAGTAGCGGCGTGCTGTCCCGGTAGCGGGCGTAGTCCGAGCCTAGGTTGCGGACCAGATCGCGCTCTTCGTAATACAGGCCGATCAGGATGTAGAGCGTCAAGCCGCCCGCCAGGAAAAGATGGCCAATGGTCATATAGGGGGTGACCCAGAACAGCAGCAGCATACCCAGCATCATGGGGTGGCGCACGTAGCGATATAGCAGGCCCATCTTGAATGGAACGGGTGTATAGGGCAGTCCCTGATCGTGAATATAGGCTTGGCGCAGGCCAAACAATTCGAAGTGGTCGGTCAGAAACGTCGACCACACGGCGATGATGCCGCCCAAGGCGAGCAAGATCAGACACAGCGTGACGAAGGGTTGCCAGGTGACGTGCCAGATTACCCCGGGCATCGGCTGCCAGAATCCCATGAGCACGAAAATCGCTACTCCGGACGCGACGACATAGGCGCTGCGCTCGAGGTGTTCCGGTACGATTCGCGTCCAGCGCCGCTTGAAACCCGGGCGGACCATGATGCTGTGCTGCAAACCGAACAGCGCGATCAGGCCGGTATTGATGGCGACGGTTTGTCCCCAACCGCCACGCAGTTCGCCGGTTCCAGCGGTCCAGGGCAGCCATAGGTCATGCAGGAACACGATCAGGGCGCCCAGGCTCGACAACGAAAACAGGTAGGCCGCTATCGCCAGGGGCAGTGCGCGTCGCGATGACATGGTGGATTCGCCTCCGTGTGAATCACATCGTTGATCGGGGTCGCGGAAATGCCGGTGTTCAAGGTTCGCTATGAGGTTGGATCAGGATGTCCTTGAGCGGTCGGCGTGGGGTTGCTTCGGGGATCTCGGCAGCCGTCCCCACGACGATCAGCGCGATGGGCTGCAATCGGTCTGGAAGCTCCAAGGCGGATCGCACGGCATCTTCATCAAAATTGCCGATCCAGGCGCTGGCCAATCCTGCCGCAACAGCGGCAAGCTGCGCGTAACTGGCTGCAATGGTAGCGTCCTGTATTGCGTAAAGCGTTCTGCCACGCTCGCCATAGCGCATGGCGGCGCGTTCCGGGTCGGTGCAGAACACCAGACAGAGCGGCGCTTCGGTCAGGAAACTCTGATCGCCACTTGCGGCTTGGAGCGCTTGGCGCTGCTCGGCGGTCGTTGCAACGGCGATCCGATAGGATTGCAGATCCCCGGCCGAAGGTGCGGCACAGGCCATCTCCAGGATGGCATGCAACTGCTCTCGGGAAACCGGTTGGTCACGACGGTAGTGCCGAACCGAATGGCGGTGCCGGATGGTCTCGAAAAAATCCCACATCGGCTGGTTCTCCCTCGCGGTGGCCCGCAGATCAGCCGGTTTGGCCGCTAGCCTGTTCCCGCAGCGACCGAACCTGCTGCTCCATGTCCGACAGGCCCAGGGCCTTGTAGGAAGCGATCAGGATGTCAAGGGCTGGCAGGACGGCCTCGGTTCCCGAGAATTCCGCCAGTATATCCTGCGCACGATTGGCTGCGGCGACGTAGGTGCCGCGCTTGAGGTAGTAACGGGCGACCGCAAGATCATGTCGCGCGACCCGGTCTTTCAGGAACAGCATGCGCTGACGGGCATCGGCGGCGTAGGGGCTGTCTGGATGGCGACGCAGGAGGTTGTCGAACGCCACGAAGGCACCACGAGCGTATTGCGTGTCGCGTTCTGCGCCGTCGATATTGAACCATTTCCAGCGCAGATTGCTTTCGAGCAGCCCCAGAGTGCGTTCGAAATTGATCCGCCCCTGCATGTACAGCGCATAGTCGGCCGCCGGGTGGCTGGGATACTCACGCAGGAACCGCTGTGCCGTGGCGATGCCCTGTTCCCATTCGCGCTGACGGAAGTAAGCGTAGATGAGCTCGATCTGTGCCTGCTGGGCATAGGTTCCGAACGGATAGCGCGATTCGAGGGCGTTGAAACGCTTGATGGCGCCGTCGAGGCTTCCATTCTCAAGCGCCTGATGGGCTTCCTGATAGATCTCTGCAGCAGGCCGGCTGGTGTTGACCTCCGGCACTTCATCGCCATTCTCAGGATCGTCTGATCCTTTCGGCAGATACGATAGAAGCGAACAGGCCGACAGACTCAGGCCAAGCAGCGACAGGAAAACGAGGCGGGCAAAGGAATGCATGGTTTAGACTAACGCTCGTAGCCGGCCAAGCCGGGTCAAAGAATTTAACGGAGTATATCAAAGCCCTTGGCTCACATCCCCTGTCCCTCCGAATCATCTGCCGAGCGGGCCGCCTCCGAGCAGGTCGTGATCGTCACCCCCGCGTGGGCCGGTCAGCGTCTCGACCAGATCTTGGCGCAGCAGTTCTCGGCGCATTCGCGCAGTCGGCTGACCCGTTGGATCCGGGACGGACATGTTCGGGTCGATGGTGCGCCGGCACGACCCAGCGACCGACTGCGTGAAGGACAGCTTATCGCGCTGTGCATGCCGGATCCGGCGCCGGTGGTGCCGTTGCGCCCGGAGCCTTTGGCACTGACCGTCGTGCATGAGGATGAGGCGTTGCTGATCCTCGACAAACCGCCTGGACTTGTGGTCCATCCAGGGGCGGGCAACCCATCGGGGACGCTGCAGAATGCGCTGCTTCATCATCTTCCGGCATTGGCGCATCTGCCGAGAGCCGGGTTGGTGCATCGACTCGACAAGGATACCTCCGGGCTGATGGTGGTGGCCAAGACACTGAGCAGTCATACGCGGCTCGTCAGCGCGCTGCAGGCGCGAGAGATCCGCCGCGAATACGATGCGGTGGTGATCGGGACGCCCGTGGCGGGCGGCGCAGTCGATGCGCCGCTGGGTCGACACCCGCGTGATCGACTGCGGATCACCGTACGGGAAGGCGGACGCGCCTCGGTCACGCATTACCGTATCGCCGAACGCTACGCCCATCACACCCGCCTTGCGCTGCGTCTGGAAACCGGCCGGACGCACCAGATCCGTGTTCACATGGCCCATCTGGGTTATCCGGTGCTGGGTGATCCGCTCTACGCAGGCCGCTTGCGGTTGCCCGCCGGCATCGATCCCGAACTGGCCGAGACGCTGCGGAGATTCAGGCGTCAGGCGTTGCATGCAGCCCGTCTGGGTCTTGTGCACCCGAGCGAGGGTCGTGAGATGCATTGGGAGGTGCCGCCGCCGGCGGACATGCAAGCCTTGATCGAGACGCTGCGTCGCGGACCGGTCTCATGAGCGGGGTCGTTCCTGGCCTGGTCGAGCGTGGAGCGGTGCCGCTGATCGTGCCCGACTGGCCGGCACCGCGCTCGGTGCAGGCGGTGGTTACCACCCGCCTCGGCGGCGTGAGCACCGGACCTTACGCCAGCTTTAACCTTGGCGATCATGTCGGCGACGATCCGGCGGCCGTGATTGCGAACCGTCGACTCCTGGCCGAGGCACTGGCTCTGCCCGCGGTGCCCCATTGGCTGCGACAAGTCCATGGCACGCATGTCATGCGGGTCTCGGGGATGGTGACGACCGAACCTCTCGAGGCGGATGGCGCCTGGACGGACGAGATCGGCGTGGTGTGCACCGTCGGAACGGCGGATTGTCTGCCGGTCCTGTTCTGCGATCTTGCGGGCACGCATGTGGCCGCTACGCATGCCGGTTGGCGCGGATTGGCGGCCGGCGTGCTGGAAGCCACGGTCGCGGCGCTCGATGTGGCGCCGGACCGGCTCTTGGCCTGGATAGGGCCTGCCATTGGTGCGACAGCGTTTGAGGTGGGGCCGGAGGTGCGCGAAGCCTTTCTTCGCATCGATGTGGCCGCTGCGGCAGCATTCCGACCGGGGCCGGGGGATCGGTGGCGAGCCGATCTGACGCTGCTCGCGCGTCAGCGGCTCAACCGGTTGGGGGTGAACGGTGTCTGGGGCGGTCAGTGGTGCACCGCCAGCGATCCCGACCGGTTTTTTTCCTACCGCCGCGACGGCACAACCGGTCGGATGGCCGCGCTGATCTGGCGGATCTGAGCGCCTAACCGTGGGGCCGGCGCCCTCGGCCGGCAAAGGTTACGGACAACAGGTGAAAGAGGATAGCGGCGACACCGCTATCCCCCAAAGGACGATTAGCCATTCAGCCGAACGGCCAATTCTGCGACTCGCCGGCCCTGGTAGCGGGCCGCGGTGGCTTCTTTCTCGGAGACCTGACGGCTGCCGTCGCCGCCGGCCAGCGTTGCCGCACCATAGGGCGAGCCGGCGGTCACCTCGCTGAGGTCTGACAGGATCTGGCCAGCAATGTCGCCGTAGCCCAAGGGCACGATGACCATGCCGTGATGCGCCAGTGTGTGCCAGAAGGAAACGACGGTGGTCTCCTGCCCGCCACCCACACCCGTGCTGGTGAAGACGCTGGCCAGCTTGCCGTTCAACGCGGCCTTGGCCCACAAGCCGCCGGTCTGGTCGAGAAAGGTGCGCATCTGCCCCGTCATGTTGCCGAAGCGGGTCGGGGAGCCGAAGAGGATGGCGTCGTAGTCGGCCAGCTCGGCCGGCGTGGCGATGGGTGCAGCCTGATCGAGCTTGGCGCCGAACTGGCGCGCTTGCTCCTCGGGGATGGTTTCCGGCACTCGCTTGAGCGTGACCTCGGCGCCAGCCACGGCGCGGGCGCCTTCGGCGACATGGTGGGCCAGGGTCTCGACGTGACCGTACATTGAATAGTAAAGGACCAGGATCTTGGCCATGGATGTGTCCTCCTCAAGAAACATGGATCGCCGCCGAAGCCGGCGTTCTCGTGATGAAAGCGGCCGATCCGCGAGGCGATGCAGTCCCGTTAACGCTCCTGCATCGGCGGAAACAGCAACCGTGCCCGGGCGCGCAGGCGCTCGCGCCATGTCGGCGCCAGAACCTCGAGCTCGGCGGCGGCTGCCAAGTTGGTGCGATCGGGCGAGTCATGGAGGGTGAGCCCCCACAGATCGGTAATGGAAAGTCGTGCCGGGTGGCAGTGCACGCGGCGCAGGGGATCTCCCGCCTGGATATAACCCGGCTGGATAACCCGGCATAGCCAGCCGGCGCCGTAGCCCGTTTTGACGATGCGCTTGGACAGATCCGGCAGTTCCATGTGCTGACTCAGTTTCCAGCACGGATTGCGTGGCTGGCTGATTTCGAGCACGGCATCGCCAAGCTGCCAGCGATCGCCGATGCAGGCCTCGCGCTCGTCGATACCGGCCCAGCACAGATTCTCGCCGAAGGCACCGGGCACGAAGTCCGCTGCCCGCCGCGGGTAGACCTCGGCCCAGTGGCGATAGGCGGTTTCCGTCAAGACGCACACCGCCCGCTCCGCGCCGCCGTGAACCCGCTGGTCTACCTGCACATCTTCGGCGAAGCCCGATTGATCGAGCTGGAGTGAGCCCGTCACGGCGCGTTTGACGATGCCGCTGAAGTGGCCTTCGGGCAACAGCGTCCGGCGGCCGATGAATGGTCCGGACCAGCGCAGGGTGTCGTTCATGGCGCCTCGGGGGCGGGGTCTTGGATGAACCCGAACCGCATCGGCACCTCGGCGCAGCGGATCGGCTGAACCGGCAGAATGCGCTCGCCGTCACGCAGGCCCAACGCGGGGCGCTCACCCTCCATGAGCGCGGCCAGCGCCGATTCGAGTGCGGTGTCGGCCAAGGGTTGGCCTTGCGGGTCGCAAAATGCTGCACCGTAGGCCACCAGGTCACGGTCATCGAGCAGACCGATGCCGTTTGGCGTTTCCAGCAGAAGGTTGCCTTCCTCATCCACCCACGCGCTGTCCACCCGTTCCACTGCTGCGCCGACGTGGGTGACCAAAGCGCCCTCGGTGCCGGGCGCGCGATCCGGATGGCGATGGAGGACCCACGGCGTGTAGGCGAGGGCGACATAGACTTTCTGAGGCCCGTTCTGGAACAGCCATGCACCGTCTGCGTCGGCGAGGTAGTTGCGGTTGATGAAGGTAATGGTGCGCGCATGCCGCAATGGGCGGCCTTCGAGCAGCCAGCTGCCGCGCCGGTCCAGTGCCAGCCAGCCGTAGGCGGCCGGGACATCGGGCCATTTGCGCAGTGCGGCCTGGACGCTTTCATCCATATTGAACTCTCCTGATCGGATCGCTAGCCATTATCGTGCGGGTGAAGCGACCCTCACAGGGCCATCGCGACACGCCACCCTTGTTCGATGGCGCGCTTGGCGTCCAGTTCCGCAGCCACGTCGGCACCGCCGATCCGGGTCACGGCCACGCCGGCCTGCTCGAGCGGCATCGCGAGTTCCCGCAAGGGTTCCTGGCCGGCGCACACGACGATGTGGTCGACGGCGAGACACTGGCGCTGATCGTGGTGGATCAGGTGGAGGCCCGCATCGTCGATGCGCTCGTATTGAACGCCGCTGCGGACCTGCACCCCCAGCCGATCGAGCAGCTCCCGATGGGCCCAAGCGGTCGTCTTGCCCAGGCGGGCGCCGACCTTGCCTGTGGAGCGCTGCAGCAGATGGATTTCGCGGGCGGAGTGGGGCGGTGCGGCTGCCTCGCTCAGTCCGCCAGGGGTGGATGCATCGCGCGCCACGCCCCATTGCGCGAGGAAGGATGCGACGTCGAGACCGGGTGACGGCCGGGCCGGATCGTGGGCCAGGAAATGCGCCGTATCGACGCCGATGCCGCCGCCGCCCAGGATTGCGACGCGGACGCCGACCGGTGCGGCGCCACTCAGGACCTCGGCGTAGGTCAGAACCCGGGGATGATCGATGCCGGGGATGTCCGGTCGGCGCGGCACCACCCCACTGGCCAGGATGACGTGGTCATAACCGGCCTCGATGAGCATCGAGGCATCGGCGCGCTCGCCGAGGCGTACCTCCACGCCCAGCTCGGCCAGCCGGGTCCCGTAGTATACCGGCGTTTCGGCGTATTCTTCCTTGCCCGGTACGCGGCAGGCGAGCCGGAACTGGCCACCCAGTGCACTCTGTGCTTCGAATAGAGTGACTTGATGACCGCGTTCGGCGGCGACCATTGCCGCCGCCATGCCGGCCGGACCCCCGCCCACCACGGCCACGCGACGCGCCTGGCTCGCTGGCGTGAGTGTGAATTCCGCCTCGCGGCAGGCGCTGGGATTGACCAGACAGCTCGCCAGCTTGCCGCTGAAGGTGTGGTCGAGGCAGGCCTGGTTGCAGGCGATACAGACATTGAGGGCCGCGCGTCGCCCCGCGCGTGCCTTGGCTACCCAATCTGCGTCGGCGAGCAGCGGGCGGGCCATCGACACCATGTCGGCCATGCCCTGCGCGATCAGGTCCTCGGCAACTTCCGGAACGTTGATGCGATTGCTGGCGATCACCGGGATGTCGACGGCCGCCTTCACCCGCGCGGTAGCCCAGGCGAAAGCAGCGCGCGGGACCATGGTGGCGATGGTCGGCACACGCGCTTCGTGCCAGCCGATGCCGGTATTGATCATCGTGGCGCCGGCGCTGGCAATGGCGCGGGCCAGGGTGACGATTTCCTCGCCGGTGCTGCCGTCCGTAACCAGATCGAGCATCGATTCGCGATAGATGACGATGAAATCGGGGCCGACGGCCTGCCGGACCCGCCGCACGATGGCTACCGGCAGGCGCATGCGCCGCTCGAAATCGCCGCCCCAGGCATCATCGCGCTGGTTGGTGCGTGCGGCCAGCCACTGATTGAGGAGATAGCCTTCCGAACCCATGATTTCCACGCCGTCATAACCGGCTTGGCGCGCCAGTGCAGCGGCATGGGCGAAATCGGCAATGGTCTGTTCGACTTCCTCAGGCGACATCGCGCGTGGCCGGAAGGGATTGATGGGTGCCTGAATCGCCGAGGGCGCTGCCGACTTGGGGTTGTAGGCATAGCGTCCGGCATGGATGAGCTGCAACGCGATCCGTCCTCCCGCCGCGTGTACGCGCTCAGGGACTACCCGGTGCATGTCCATGTCTTTCTCGGAGGCCATCGTCCGCGTACCCAGTGCGAGCGCGCCGGTGGCGCTGACGCCGAAGCCGCCAGTTACCATCAGCGCCGTGCCGCCGCGGGCACGGGCAGCGAAATAATCTGCCATGGCGCCCAGACCCTTGGGGTGCTCCTCGAGGCCGGTGTGCATCGAGCCCATCATGGCCCGGTTGGGCAGGCTCACGAAGCCCAGATCGAGTGGGCTCAGCAGGTGCGGATAGGCCGTGGCCGTCATGATAGGGTCTCCTCGTGGTTTTTTTATCGAACAGCTCATGCTAGCCGGGATCGGGAGCGGGCGGAACCGCGGCAAAGAAAAACCCCGCCGGGCAGCGGGGTTTGAAGTCTCGGGACGAGGAGAAGCTACAGGGCTTTCAGCACAGGTTTGGGCGGATTGTCCATGCGTTTGGCGAAGCCCACTGGTCCGGATTCCCCCACCGTGGCCGGGAACCAGAGGACCACCGACAGATCGATGTTGAGCTTGCCGACGGGCAGCTCAGTAACCCGAACGCCCATGCGCGGCAACGCTCCGGGAAAGGTCTCGGTTTCAAATTTCTTTTTCGGTTTGAGATCGTCTTCATAGTAGAGTTCGGCTTGCACCGGCCAGTCCGGTGGGATGCCGACCTGCATCATGATGTCGAAGCCCTTGCCGCTTTCCAGCCAGAGCCAGTTCTTGTCCGGGACACGGATGGCCAGTTTCTTCTCGACATCGTCGATCTTGCCGTCGATCTTGCCGTATTGCCCGGTCGGGTTCACCGCCGCGGAGAACCGTCCACCTTTCATGTCGTTCATATCCAGCCCGATGTCGATGACTGGTTTGTTCAAGACGCGGGTCAGGATCTCGCCGCCCGGGATGTTGAGGCGCACCGGCAGGTCGATGCCTTCGTCATAGAGCGTCATATCCGAACGGATAAAGAAAACCGGGATACCCGCGACCACCACCCGGATCGACAGCAGCAGCACTTCCCGAATCGGACCGTGTTTGACCCCCATCCGCTTGGCTTCGATGTTCTGGATGCCGACGGAGACCCGTGGCCACGGGGTGATGACGCCGGTCGAGAGGTCGAGGAAGATGGTGTCCAGGACACGATGGCTCGGGGTCGGCCCGGCATTGGCGCGGTAGTCCTCGAACATCAGCATGTTATCGCTGCTTTGCTTGAAATTGTGAAAGTTGCCCGTGAAGCGGTTGCTTTGCTCGTCGTACTTCACATAGCGGGCCGGGTCGCGTGCCGTGCTGCCGGTCACCAGATAGGCATAGCGGGTGCTGCCATTATCGGTCAGGGCGACTTCCTGTACCAGCTTGCCGTCCGCAAGTGGTGTCTTTTCCGCATCGTAGCGCTCCCGGCCGGTGTCCCGATGCATAAAGACGATCTCGTCTTTGGCATCGAACTTGCCAGCCACGCCAGCTAAGTCAGCCTTGGAAACGCCTTCGACGTAGACCCAGCCATCTTCGTCGCGCTCATCAATCTGAAATGGGATGGGAACCAGCTTGCCGGCCCGGACCGCCATGACGGAAATATCGGAAATGTTGTGTTGTGCAACCTTGTCCGCCTGTTCGGCCTTGACCACGACGGGCGCGACCCAGGTATAGGCGTTGAGCCCCATGTCCTTGACGAGCTGGTCGATCTGGGCAGTGGTGAGGCGGCGGGACAGTTCGGGCCGATCGGCCAGTAGGCTTGGCTTGGCTTCCAGACTCTGGAGGATCTGCTGATATTCGGTGTCGTTGACCGAGCCGTATTCAACGGCGGCGAAGGCGTTCTGGGCAAGGCCCAGCACACCGGCGCACGCCACAGCGGCGAGTCGCGCGTTCATGCAATGTCTCCTTGACGTTGAGCGGGTTTCTCGTTCCATGGAACCCGTAGTGCCGCGTCTTCCGATCGCCGTGGAGGCGATCCCCTTCGGCGGACGCGACTATCCGACCGAGTGAAGTTCATCGCATGGCATCTGTCAAACACGTGTTGCGCTGAGCTGCGGCCGGGGCCGGCCTTGGCCCGTCGGCTTTTCTTGACGCGGATGATTGTGTGGCGCCGTGAGGACGCGGTGTGCAATCAGTTCCGCGTGACGGCGGGAAAGCGCACCGGGCGGGCACCCTCGGCATCGACCCACAGGCCGCGCCCGTCGCGGTACCAGTCGCCGAGATCGATGCGCAGACGCCCCGTATTCGTATCGTCCAAGTCGTGGATGGCGGGCCGATGGGTATGGCCGTGGATGATCCACTGGGCGCCGTGCTGCTCCAGCAGAGCACGGGCTGCAGCCGGATCGACATCCATGACGGCCGCCGGTTTCCCGCGGACCGCCTGTTGGGTGCGCGCCCGCAGACTGGCAGCGATGCGACGGCGCGCCGCGCGGGGCAGGGCGAGGAACAGGCGCTGCAGCGGGCGATTGTGGACCACCCGCCGGAACCGTTGGTAGCCGACATCGGCGGTACACAACAGGTCCCCGTGGGTTAGCACCACCCGCCGACCATGCAGCTCGACGACGGTCGGATCAGGGAGCAGCTGCAGGCCGCAGCGACGGGCCAGTGCCGCGCCGATGAGGAAATCCCGGTTGCCACGCTGGAAGAAGACGGGGACACCACTTCCCGATAGTGCCCGGATGGCATCAAGCACCGGCGCGAATTCGGGGGGTACCATGTCGTCCCCCACCCAGTACTCGAACAGGTCACCGAGAATGTAGACCGCCGCCGCCCGGCGCGCTTCACCGTGCAAAAGGCCGATCAGGATGTCCTGGATCGCTGGCCGGGCGGGGCTGAGATGAACGTCCGAGAACAGCAGCGTGGCGGGCACGGCTCAGGGCGTGATGCGCTGCGCCGAGGTGATCACGACTGCCGTCTTGGGCACGTCCTGATGCATGCCGCGCGAGCCGGTGGGCACCTGCGCGATCTCGTTCACCACGTCCATGCCCGCGATGACTTCGCCGAAGACGGCATAGCCAAAGCCCTGCGGCGTGGGTGCGGTGTGATTCAAAAACCCGTTGTCGACCAGGTTGATAAAGAACTGTGCGGTGGCCGAGTGGGGCGCGCTGGTGCGGGCCATGGCCAGCGTGCCGGCGCGGTTGGGGGTGTCGGCGCGGGCTTCGTTCGTGATGGGCGCGCGTGTCGGCCGCTGGTTCATCTGTTCGTCCATACCGCCGCCCTGGATCATGAAACCGGGGATGACGCGGTGGAACACGGTGCCGTCGTACGCGCCGGCATCCACATAGGCGAGGAAGTTCTTCACCGTCTCGGGCGCGCGATCGGGAAAGAGTACGACATCGATGGGGCCCTGCGTGGTTTCCAGACGCACGCGCGGCGCGGCGGTTCCGCCCTCACCAGGTTCGGCCGCCGCCGGATGGCTGAGCAGCATCAAGATCATCGATAGCATTCCCAATCTCCGCATGACTTCAGGACTCCTGTTGGATGGGCGCCATCATACGGCGCCGACTCGCCCGGGCCAAGCTGACCTCATCCGCCGTGCTTGCTGTGACTGGTATGATTGAGCACCTTTGGCGATTTCCCGTGGAGCCTGATTCCGTGCTCAAGACCCGATTCGCCCCAAGTCCGACCGGACGGATGCACCTTGGCAACGCGCGTACGGCCTTGTTCAGCGCGCTGCTGGCGTACCGGCAGGGGGGGCATTTCGTGCTGCGTATTGAGGATACCGATGCGGCGCGCAGCACGGTCCTGCATGCCGAAGGCGTCCTGGAAGACCTGCGCTGGCTCGGCCTGCCGTGGCAGGAAGGGCCGTTCTACCAGTCACGGCGGCAGGATCTGTACGCGGAGCATTTCGAGGCGCTGCGCGCCCAAGGGCGACTGTACCCGTGCTTTTGCACGCCCGAAGCGCTTGCCGAGCAGCGGCGCAGTCAGCTGGCAGCCGGCCGACCGCCGCGTTACGACGGCCGTTGCGCCCGGTTGCCGGCCGCTGAAGTGGATCGGCGAATGGCTGAGAATCAGCCCGCGGCACTGCGATTTCGGGTACCCGAAGGCCAGACGGTTGTGTTCGAGGACCTCATTCGCGGTCCGCAATGCTTCGAATCCAAGGATATCGGCGATTTCGTGGTGCGGCGAACGGACGGGACTCCGGCGTTTTTCTTCAGCAACGCGGTCGACGACGCGGACATGGGCATTACCCATGTGCTGCGCGGCGAGGACCACCTGACCAACACTCCACGCCAGATCCTGCTGCTCGAAGCGTTACGTCTGGTGGCGCCGTACTACGGCCACCTGCCGCTCATCACCGGGCACGACGGCGCGCCTTTGTCCAAGCGCAACGGTAGTCAGAGCATCGCCGAGCTGCGTGCGACCGGTTATCTGCCGTTGGCGCTGGTGAACTATCTGGCGCGCCTGGGGCATCATCTGGAAAAACCCGGTCTGCTGTCCCTGGACGAACTGGCCGCCGCTTTCGATCTCGCTGCCGTCGGCCGCGCGCCTGCGCGCTTCGATCCGGCTCAGCTGATGCATTATCAGAAGCTGGCGGTGAGCGCTCTGCCCGTGGACGCCTTTCTGGCCTTTGCCGAGTTGGGTGACGATCGGGTGCCCGAAGCCGTGCGTGCGGATTTCGTTCGCGCCGTGGCGCCAAACGTGAATTTTCCAGCCGAAGCGCGCGCATGGGCCGAGTGTCTGTTCACCGACCAGCCGCTCGTCGGCACCGATGACCTGGCGGATCTGCATGCCGCAGGCTCCGCATTCTTTCGACTCGCCGCGGCGTTGTTCGAGGCGCATCCGGACGATGCCGGCGCCTGGACTCGCGCCGTCCGCGACCAGTCCGGCCGCAGTGGCAAGGCGCTGTTCATCCCGTTGCGTCTGGCACTGACCGGGCGCGAACACGGTCCCGAACTGCGGGATCTGTTTGCCCTGATGCCGCGACCGATCGTGCGTGCCCGGCTCGCTGCGGCCGAGGCGGCCTGCGCTGTGGCACGATCCGAAATGCCATAAGGATTGCCCTTCTCCATGAGCACACTGAAGATCCACAACAGCCTGACCGGCACCAAAGCGCCCCTTGAGCCCCTCCACCCAGGCCGACTGGGCATGTATGTGTGCGGCATGACCGTCTACGACTACTGCCATCTTGGTCACGCCCGGGTCCTGGTGGTGTTCGATGTGGTCGCTCGTTACCTGCGGTATCTGGGTTTCGAGTTGACCTATGTGCGCAACATCACCGACATCGACGACAAGATCATCCGACGCGCCGCCGAGAACGGCGAATCCATCGCCGCGCTCACCGGCCGATTCATCCAGGCCATGGACGAGGATGCCGCGGCGCTCGGCGTGTTGCCGCCCGATCATCAGCCTCGCGCGACAGCACACATCGCCGACATCGTGGCCATGATCCGCACCCTCGTCGACAAGGGCTACGCCTACGTTGGGGCGGGCGGCGATGTCCTTTACGATGTCAGCCAGTTCGAGTCCTACGGGAAACTGTCCGGTCGGCGCCCGGAAGACCTGCTTGCCGGTGCGCGGGTCGAGATCGATGCACGCAAGGACGATCCGCTGGATTTCGTGCTCTGGAAGCAGGCCAAGCCGGGCGAACCGGCCTGGGATTCGCCATGGGGTCCAGGCCGTCCGGGGTGGCATATCGAATGCTCGGCCATGGCGACCCAGTGCCTGGGCGCCCATTTCGATATTCACGGCGGCGGGATGGATCTTCAGTTTCCGCACCATGAAAACGAGATCGCGCAAAGCGAAGCGGCGACCGGAGAACCCTTCGTCGAGACCTGGATGCATGTCGGCTTCGTCCAGGTGGGCGAAGAGAAAATGGCCAAGTCGCTGGGCAATTTCACGACTATCCGCGATGTGCTGGCGCGCTACTCCGGAGAGGTGCTCCGCTTTTTCATTCTTGGCAGCCACTACCGCAGCCCGCTGATCTATACCGAGGCCCAGCTGGAGGCGGCGCGCGAGGGACTGGACCGGCTTTATCTCAGTCTGCGCGGCCTGCCGCCGGTCACGACAGCGCAAACCGGTTCGTTTGCGGAAGCCTTCGACGATGCCATGAATGACGATTTCAACACCTCAAAGGCGCTCGCTGTGCTCTTCGAGATGGCCCGGGAGATCAACCGCCTGCGCGACACCGATAGCGAAAAGGCCGCGGCGTTGGGCGCGGGCCTGCGCACGCTGGGCGGTGTCGTGGGCTTGCTGCAAACCTCGGCCGAGGACTATCTCCAGGGTGCCGGTACGACCGAGGGCGGGCTGGACGCAGCGGCCATCGAAGCGCTGATTACCGCGCGGCGCGAGGCACGGGCCCGCCGCGACTGGGTCGAGGCCGATCGCATCCGCGATGAGCTGGCGCACAACGGCGTGGTGCTGGAAGACGGGGCAGGCGGCACCGTCTGGCGGCGCGCCTAGCGGCAGGACCGGGTGAAATGCACCTAATCGGCGAGGGGGGCGACGCCCTCCCGGCGTGCGTAGGCTTCCAGGGTGTTTTGCAGCAGCATGGCCACGGTCATCGGGCCGACGCCGCCCGGGACCGGTGTCAGCCAGGCGGCCCGTTCAGCGGCCTGCGGCGCCACATCACCCACCAGCGAACCGTCGGCCAGTCGGTTGATGCCGACATCGATGACGATCGCGCCGGGCTGGATCCAGCCGCCGGGGATGAGTCCCGGCTTGCCAACCGCGGCAATCACGATTTCGGCTGCGCCCACTTCGGCGGCCAGATCGCGCGTGAAGCGATGACAGACTGTCACGGTGGCGCCGGCCAGCAGGAGTTCCAGCGCCATCGGGCGGCCGACGATGTTGGAGGCGCCAACGACCACGGCGCGCTGGCCGCGCAGGTCGATGCCGGTCTGCTCCAGCAGCAGCATGATGCCGCGCGGCGTACAGGGGCGCAGCAGCGGCAGGCGCAGCGCCAGCCGGCCGACATTGTACGGGTGAAAGCCATCGACATCCTTGGTCGGATCGATGCGTTCGATGATCGCTTCGCTGTCGATATGCGGGGGCAGGGGGAGCTGGACCAGAATGCCGTCGATCGTTGGATCGGCATTCATCGTCGCGATGAGATCCAGCAGCTGTTGTTGGGAAGTGTTCGCCGGCAGCGGGTGGTGGTGCGAAGCGAAGCCTGCGGCGTCACAGGCGGTGCGCTTGTTGCGCACGTAGACCGCCGATGCCGGATCGTCACCGACCAGGATGACGGCCAGGCCGGGGGCGCGTCGCCCCTCGGCGCGCCAGGCGCTGACTTGGGCGGCAATACGGCTGCGCAGCGTTTGCGCCAGCGCGCGACCGTCCAGGGTGCGGGCACTCATGGAATCCCCCGGGGCATCATCGAAGCGGCTGGAAAACGGTGCACGGTGGTCGTATCAACCCGGAGCGGCTGGCGAGGTTGGGGGGCGATTCTCGCATGGCCGCTACCGCGCAGCAAGCAGTGGCGATGATTCCTCGACGCACTGGCCGGTACGAAAGACGCCCACATCCGGCCGATCAGCGGACATGGACCACGGAAAACTCCAGGTCGGCCGGGTAGCCCAGCGTCTGCTCGATGCGGGCCTTGTGCCGGTCCATCATGGTCTCATTCCAGTCCTGTTGCACGCGTACATCGAGCCGGATCAGCGGCTTCTTGCCGGACAGAATCACTTCGCGCACATCGAGGATGCCGTCTTCGGGATGGTTGGCGGCGATCCGCGACAGGGTGTCCTGAATCGCGTTCTGATCGACCATGCGATCGAAGCGCAAGCTGAGTGGAATGGTCACCAGCAGCATCAGCACGAGACTCAACCGCAGGGCTTTGCGTGCACGGCTGATCGGCGCGAAACCGAGCATGATGAACGTTGCACTGGAGGCCAGCATGATGCCGATCAGGTTGGTGATGAGCAGCAGACTCGCGCCCAGCATCGTGGCGGTGTCCATCCAGCCCACACCGATGCCGACTACCGCCAGCGGCGGGACCAAGGCGACCGCGATCGCAACTCCGGCCAAGCTCCTGGCAATCTCTTCCTTGGCATGGGCATAGGCCCCAGCCACGCCGGAGAGCAGCGCCACCATCAGGTCCAGCAGACTGGGGTTCAGTCGGCCCGCCATTTCGGGCGTCAGTGTCCGCAGCGGGGTCAGCAGGGCGAAGATTGCAGCGCAGACCAGCCCCATCGACAGCCCGGCGGCCAGGGTCTTGAGACTGGGCTGTACCAGTGAGCGATCGGACCGCACAATGCCCATGGACAGGGAAATGATGGGAGACATCAGCGGCGCCAGGATCATTGCCCCGATGATCACCGATGCCGAGTTGAGAAACAGGCCGGTGCTGGCCAGCAGCGTGCTCAGGATCATCAGCAGGACGAACGGCACCGACGGCTCGGCATTGCTGCGCAGCGTGAGAAACAGTTCGCGAAAGTCGGCCTCGGCCGCATGCGGCAGAAACGGCAGCGGCCGGTCTCTCAGCATGCGGCTGGCCGCCAGATTGGGGAGGTGGCTGGTGCGCAGCGAATCGCGCGTATCGCCCTCTTCGGTACTCAATTCCAGCCGTTTGTTGATGAAGACGGCTGCGGCGTCCTGGCGAACCTCGATGTGCCACTCGCTTGTCTCCATCGTCTGGCCGTCGAGCGTTGACTCGAGCGGATGCTGACTGGTGATGATGAGCGACTGGCTGCGGATGAAACCCATGCTGTCCGGCAGCTGACGCATCGAGAACGGGCGCTGGAAGCGCAGCTTGAGCAGGAACCACAAATGGCTCAGCACGCTGGTCGGAGACAGGATGAAGGCGTTGAGCCGGCCATCATTGGGCATGAGCGCCTGGTGAATGGCTGTGGTGGACAGTCCCGCAAAGTTGTGACCAAAGACCGTCACCCCCATGGCCGCCAGATCCTGTTTCTGCCCCTTGCCCGTGGTGATGGAAAAAGCCTGCAGCCGCAGACTGCGCAGGTGTCCCAGGGTGGTGATGAGATCACGCCAGAAGTGCGGCTTCGTGATCGGCGCGTGCAGACCCCAGACGTTGCCGACGATCAGCGTGCCGAGCATGATCTGTCCGTTGCAGGTCAGCAGATCGATGCGTGTGGGATTCTCCATCTCCAGTGCGCCCTTGAGCGCCTGACCCAGATGCGCGGGCACGCCGAAGCTGACCTGGGCACTGCGATTGGTTTTGAGCGGCAGGACCGCGATCTGCCAATCGCCCACGCGTTCGTCGGTCAGCAACCGGCGCAACTCGGCGTCCGACAGCAGACACACCAGGCGAGTCTGTGGACGGGTGTCGGCGAGCCATTGATCGAGGGTACGGCGTTCGAGCGTCGATGCCTCGGCCTTGGTCAGCTCCGCTTCGAGGCTCGCCAGTGTCTCCGGATCGGCCTGCTCTGAAATCAGCACGATCGGTTCGGGCGTGGCGTCGGTCATGGGGGTCCTTTTCAGCATCAGGTCCGGGCCGCGGGTTGCGGAGCATTGCGGGTCGTTGCGGTGGGTGCACGGCCTTGGCGAGGGTGCGCCGGATCCCGGCAGCGTCCGCTTGGCTGCCGGTACGAGCATGATACCCGGCGCGCCGGCGCCGGAGCCATCCGGCTCCCTGTCGCGGACCCGCCTTCAGGAAATTGACGCTGGCCGAAACGGCCGCTATGATTTGCAACCTTGCTGTTTTTGGCGTCACCGCCTTGGGACGGTAAGGCCGAGCCTCGGATCAGTCTCTCGGGGTATAGCGCAGTCTGGTAGCGCACCTGCTTTGGGAGCAGGGTGTCGGGGGTTCAAATCCCTCTACCCCGACCAACCCGCCAGGGTGTTCAGGAGAGCGCCTGTAGCTCAACCGGACAGAGCATCGGCCTTCTAAGCCGAGGGTTGCAGGTTCGAGTCCTGCCGGGCGCGCCACTGATCCGCCGGCGAGCGGGTTGCAGCTTCGTACAAGTCTATGGTGGACGTAGCTCAGTCGGTAGAGCTCTGGATTGTGATTCCAGCGGTCGTGGGTTCGAGCCCCATCGTCCACCCCATCCCCCCCTTGATCTCCAGCCGTTTCAACGGGTGCGCGCGTGCCCTGACCGCACTGCGTGCGGCCTAGGATCGCAGCTGGCGTGCAAGCCTGGGCAGATAGCGGCCGAGAAACAGGCCCCGGGCGATCACATAGCCCACGAAGGCGATCCACAACCCGTGGTTTTCAGCCCTTGGCACCAGCAGTAGCGCGGCGACAAGGAAGCTCAACAACGCCATCACGGTCGCGTTGCGCATCGGGCGGCTGTCGCCGGCACCGACAAAGATGCCATCCAACTGAAACGCAGGGAACGAGCACGCCACATACAGCGCAGCCCAAGGCAGCGCGATCCGGGCCTGTTCGCGCACGCTCTCGAGTGTCGTGAGCCGGTCCACCAACCAGGGTCCGGCAAGCAGGATGACGAGTGACAGCGCCGTGGCCGTGATTCCGGCCAGAACGGTCGAGCGGATGACCACAAGGCGAAGCCGCTTCGCCTCGCGCGCACCCTTGGCATGGCCAACCTGTGATTCGAGAACGAAGGCAAATCCGTCCAGGAAAAAGGCGGACAGTATCGTGAACTGCATCAAAATGTGATTGGCGGCCAAGGTCACATCGCCAAACCGGGCACCCTGGTTGGTGAACCAGGCGAAACCGGCGAGCAGCGCCAGGGTCCGCCACAGGATATCGGTGTTGGCGCTCATCATGCGCCGCCATTCGTGGCGCATCAGGATGCGTTTCCACGGCCACATGGCGGTCTGGGACCGCCGTCCGGGATGAATCAGCCGCCACACGAGCCGGCAGCCGACAGCGAAGGCGATCCATTCGGCGATCACGGTGCCGAGCGCGATCCCTCGCACGCCCCATCCCAGCCCCAGCACGAACCCGACGTCCAGGGCAAGGTTCAATCCGTTCAGCAACAGTTGCAGCCCGAGCAGCGCATGCATCCGGCCGAGACCGATCAGTGTGCCGAGCAGCGCGTACAGTCCGAGGGTGGCCGGCGCGCCCCAGATGCGGATGTGAAAATAGTGCCGGACGCCCGTTTCCACCGGTTCGCTGCCACCAAGCAGGCCCAGCGCGGCAACGCGCAGCGGGATTTGCAGCAGGATCAACGCCATGCCGAGGAATAGGCCGGTAATGAGGGTGCGGGCGACGATGGCCCGCACTTCGACCGGGTCCCCTGCGCCCGCGGCTTGGGCCACGAATCCCGTGGTGCCCATGCGCAGGAAGGCGAAGCCCCAGGACAGGACACTGAAGATCAGCGCGCCCAAGGCGATTGCGCCGATCGCGGTGGCATCGCCGGTGCGCCCGATCACTGCTGTGTCGGCCAGACCCAACAACGGGGTTGCCGCGTTGGCCAGGATGACCGGAATGGCGAGCCGGACCAGTGTCCGGTAGCCCGGAGCGGTGTCCTTCACGCGAATCCGGGCTGCTGCAGGATGCGGCGTCCTCGTGTGCGATGGGGCGCGACGTTCGGCATCGGTGTCACAGCCAGAGCATGCAGCCGGTCTCGAAGGGATGGGCCAGCGCCGGGTGGAAGGGGAACAGTCGAACCTCGTAGGCATAAAGCCCGGCTTCCGCCATGGGTTCCTGCAGACCGAACATGGTGGCCGTGCCCTCTACCCCGACGGGCTGCAGCGCATAGCAGGTCCGACGGTTGAAGGCGCCGAAAGCATCTTCCTCTCCCAGCACACATTCCAGTCGGACATCCTCGGGGGTCAAGCCATTGAGCTCGATCTTGACCTGGATGTTGAGCGCGGTGTCGACGTCGATCCGAGCGGAGGGGGTATCCAGCCGCGTCATGCGGACGCCGCTCCACGCCAGGCGCACCTTGTTTTTCCACTGGGTCAGTTCCCGGGCCAGCGCGCCCTCTTTGGCCGCCAGACGCCGGCCATGATGGATCGCCGGAGTGTAGTACTGTTCGATGTAGTCGTGCAGCATGCGCTCCGCACTGTGGCGCGGGAGAATGCTCTGCATGGCGGCCTTCGAGCGCTTGACCCAGCCGGGTGAGTAGCCCTGGCTGTTGCGGTTGAAGTAGAGCGGAATGACCTCGTGTTCGAGCACGTCGAGCAACTCCTCGGCTTCCAGCCGGTCCCGGGTATCGGGATCGACTCCGGTCTGGGGGATCAGGCCCCAGCCGTTCTCCCCATCGAAGGTCTCGCCCCACCAGCCATCCAGGATGCTGACGTTCAACGCCCCGTTGAGCCCGGCTTTCTGACCCGAGGTGCCACAGGCCTCCATGGGGTATTCCGGATTGTTGAGCCAGACATCCACGCCGGCGACCAGTTTGCGCCCCAGCGCCAGGTCGTAGTTTTCGATGAAGAACAACTTGCCTTCGAACTCGGGCTGTTCCGAATAGTCGCCGATGATGCGGATCAGATCCTGGCCGGGCCGATCCTGGGGGTGTGCCTTGCCGGCGAAGAGCAGCACGATGGGGCGATCGGTCTGGTTCAGGATGCGTGCAAGCCGGACCGGATCGCGGAACATCAGCGTTGCACGCTTGTAGGTCGCGAAACGGCGGGCGAAGCCCAGGACCAGCGGAGGATGACCGTTGGGCGACAGATGCGACAGCAGACGCTGGATGTGGGCTTCACCCATGTGATTGCGCCGATATTGGCGGCACAGCACTTCGCGCGCATAGTCCAGCAAGCCGGTCTTGATGTTCTGGCGCAGACTCCAGAAGGACTGATCGGGGATGGCCTGGACGTAATCGGTCCAGAACCGGCGGTCGGTCATGTATTCACGCCAGCCCCGCGAGCGGGAATCGAACAGCATCACCCATTCACTGGCCAGGAAGGTCATTACATGCACCCCATTGGTGACATAGCCAATGGGATTTTCCGACGGCGGAACCTGCGGCCAGTGGTAGGCTTCCATGCGGGAAGCGACCTCGCCGTGGATCCGGCTCACCCCATTGTGGAAACGTGAGCCGCGCAGCCCCAGCGTGGTCATATTGAAGCCCGACTCATGTCCGGGCGAACGGCCCAGCCCCATCAGCTCGTCCATGCCGATGCCGAGATCGTGCGCCATGTCCTTCAGATACGGCTCGATCAGCGCGCGATCGAATACATCGTGACCCGCCGGCACCGGCGTATGGGTGGTAAACACGGTGGCGCCGGCCACCTGTTCCAGCGCGGCGGTCAGCGGCATTCCCCGGGCAACGTGTTCGCGGCAGCGTTCCAGGACCAGAAAGGCGGCATGACCTTCGTTGATGTGCCAGACCGCAGGCGTGACGCCCAGTGCATGCAGGGCACGCACGCCGCCAATGCCCAGCACGATCTCCTGGCTCAGCCGGGTGATGCGGTCGCCGCCATAAAGTTGATAGGTGATGGCGCGGTCTTCGTCGTGATTGCTCGGCACGTCGGTATCGAGCAGATAGAGCTTGAGATGTCCCACCATCGCCTGCCAGACGCGAACCGCAACGTTGCGGCCCGGGAAGCCGAGCTGGATTTCTACCGGCCGGCCATCGGGTCCGAGCGCTGGGGTGATCGGGAGATCTTCCAGTCGATGGGGATGAAACTCGGCGCGCTGTTCGGCATGTTCATCGATGATCTGGGTGAAATAGCCTTGGTGGTACATCAGCCCGACGGCCACGAAAGGCAGTCCGAGATCGCTCGCGGCCTTGCAATAGTCGCCCGCCAGGATGCCGAGCCCGCCGGAATAGATGGGCAAGCTTTCGTGCAGGCCGAATTCGGCGCAGAAATAGGCGATGACATCGTTGGTCGGATCCAGATGGCGCGTCAGTTTCGGGTGCAGGCGGCGTGTCTGGTCCTGGTAGTGCCGCGAAACGGTCAGGGCGTATTCGTACTCCTCCATGAAATTGATGTCATCGAGCAGCTCCTCCAGACGGCGCTGGGAGATCTGCCGCAGAAACACCTTGGGATTGTGGCCGCAGCGGTCCCACAGGATGGGATCCATGTGCCGGAAGACGCGCCGCACACGCCGATCCCAAGCGTACAACAGGTTGTTGGCGAGGACGTCGAGATCGGCCAGCCGTGCCGGCAGGCGGGCCTGGACTTCGATTGAAAAGCGTTTCGGGGCCATGCAGATTCCTTGGAAGACGAATTCAGCACAGCTCGGATCCGGGCGGATCGGTCCTGCCCGTCCAGGGCATTGCCGCTCAGGATGCGCGAGCCTCGGTACCGCGTTGCGGGATCAACGCCCGCAACGTTCCGGAGGATAACCTGTGCGTGTGACCGGCTTGCGTATCGGCGCGGCCAACCTGTTCAGGATCCTTTTGGGTAATCGGCAATATCCGGACCTTTCTGGAACGGCACCATGGCGCGGCGCAGCAGCGCGCGCGGAATCAGGCGCAGTCCGGCCACGGCCAGACGATTGGTCCAGCCCGGAATGGCGACGATCCGGCGCGCCTTGATCAGTGCGTAGGCCTGGCGTGCCGTGGTGCGGGCGTCCGCCATCAGCGGCCGGAAGCGGCCGCCGATGTAGGCCGCCTGGTTTTGAGCAGCTTCCTGGAAACGCGTTTCCACCACGTTGGGGCAGACCGCAGTGACCGAGACGCCTGAACCGCGCAGTTCCTCAGCGATGGCTTCGGAGAAGGACAGCAGGTAGGCCTTGGAGGCGAAATAGATGGCCATGTAGGGGCCCGGCGTGTAGCCGGCCATGGAGGCCATGTTCACCACCTGACCGCGTCGCTGGGCCAGCATGCCGGGCAGGAACAGCTTGGTGAGCTGGGTCGGCGTGAGCATGTTGAGCTGCATCTGCCGGGTCTCGGCGTCGAAATCGATGTCGGAGAAGCGGCCATAGGTCCCGAATCCAGCATTGTTGACCAGCGTTTCGACCGCATGGCCACGCCGCTGGACCTCTGCGAACAGCTCGCGGGCGGCTTCAGGGCGGGCCAGGTCCATCGCGATCGTGTCGACGGCGATGCCATGCGCCGCCCGCAACTCGCTAGCGACGGCGTCGAGGCGCTCGCCGCTGCGGGCCACCAGGATCAAGGCATGCCGATCGGCGGCGAAGCACTGCGCAAGTTCGTAGCCCAGGCCATAGGAGGCGCCGGTAATGAGCACGGCCTGGGTCAGGGGTGGGTTGGGTATCGCGGTTCCATCCATGGCGGGTTCCTTCGGTGTGCGCTGAAGACGCGCCTCCTGATCTGGCGCGCGATCCATTATGATCCCCTTTTTGCGACTGTTCATGAACCCGCTGGAGCGGATGCCTGTCTCATGGCGCGCGCCGGCTGTTTGCCCCGTCGAGGGTCCTTGGGCAACTGCGAGCCGCGCCGCTTCACCGTCTGACCGAATTGCTGCACCACCATGTCTGATGTTCACTGGGATGAATTGGCCGCTTTGCTGCCGCAGGTGCGCAGCATCGATCAGCCGGCTCTGCGGCGCGCGCTACGCGAGCTCAAGAACCGGAAAAGCCGGCTGTCTGCCAGCGAGCTGGCCGAGCGTGTCGAGGCCAGCCGGGCCGCCTGCGCGGCGCGGCGGGCGCGGCTGCCAGCCTTGCAATATCCGCCCGAGCTGCCCGTCAGTGGAGCGCGCGACG
Organism: Candidatus Macondimonas diazotrophica; assembly: GCF_004684205.1. Lineage (NCBI taxonomy): Bacteria > Pseudomonadati > Pseudomonadota > Gammaproteobacteria > Chromatiales > Ectothiorhodospiraceae > Candidatus Macondimonas > Candidatus Macondimonas diazotrophica. The sequence goes on along the minus strand of NZ_SRIO01000010.1, from coordinate 26,609 downwards.
AACTGGTTGCGGCCATAGCGACGCATCCGGTGGTGGTGATCTGCGGCGCCACCGGTTCGGGCAAGACCACCCAGATTCCCAAGCTCTGCCTGGAAGCGGGGCGCGGCATCCGCGGACTCATCGGCCACACGCAGCCGCGCCGGCTGGCGGCGCGCACCGTGGCGGCGCGGCTGGCCCAGGAACTCGGCTCGCCCTTGGGCGAAGTGGCGGGTTATCAGGTCCGGTTTGCCGAACAGCTCGGTCCCGATCCTTTCATCAAGGTGATGACCGACGGCATCCTGCTCGCCGAGCTGGCGCGCGACCGCATGCTGTGGGCCTACGACACGCTGATCATCGACGAGGCGCACGAGCGCAGCCTGAACATCGATTTTCTCTTGGGCTACCTCAAGCATCTTTTGCCGCGTCGGCCGGATCTGAAGGTCGTCATCACCTCGGCCACCATCGACCCGGAACGCTTTGCCCGCCACTTCGACGGCGCGCCGGTGTTCAGCGTGGCGGGGCGGACCTATCCGGTGGAGCTGCGCTACCGACCGCTCGACGCCGACCCCAAGGCGCTGCGCGATCCGACAGACGGTGTGCTGGCGGCGGTGGCCGAGCTGGACCGAGGTGGTCGCCAGGACATCCTGGTGTTCCTGCCCGGCGAGCGCGACATCCGCGAAGTCGGCGAAGCGCTGCGCCGGCAGAATCTGCCCGGCACCGAGATTCTGCCGCTTTATGCCCGGCTGGCCGCGCGGCATCAGGATCTGGTATTTCGGCCGCATCGGCAGCGGCGCATCGTGCTCGCGACCAACGTCGCCGAAACCTCGCTCACCGTGCCCGGCATCCGGCATGTGATCGATACCGGTGTGGCGCGCATCAGTCGCTACAGTCATCGCACCAAGGTGGGCCGATTGCCCATTGAAGCCATCTCCCAGGCCAGTGCCGATCAGCGCGCCGGCCGTTGCGGCCGCACCGCGCCGGGCACCTGCATCCGCCTCTACAGCGAGGCGGACTACCTCGCACGGCCGCGTTTCACCGACCCGGAAATCCAGCGCACCAATCTCGCGGGTGTGGTGTTGCAGATGAAGGCCCTGCGGCTGGGCGAAATCGAGGATTTCCCCTTTCCCGACCCGCCCGATGCGCGCTATGTGAAGGACGCATTGCAGCTGCTGCGCGAGCTGGGCGCGTTGGACGGCGCCGGGCAGCTCACCCGGCGCGGCCGGGATCTGGCGCGGCTGCCGGTGGATCCGGTGGTCGGGCGCATGGTGCTGGCCGGCGCCGAACATCACTGCCTGCACGAGGTGCTCATCATCGCCAGCGCCTTGGCGGTCGGTGATCCGCGCGAGCGGCCGCCCGAACAGGCGGCGCTCGCCGACAGCAAACAGGCCGTGTTTCGGCATCCCCGGTCGGATTTTCTGAGCTATCTGCGGCTGTGGGCGGCGTGGCGCGAGGCCGGCAGTTCGAGCGCGGCGCGGCGGCAGTTCTGTGAAGCGCACATGGTTTCGGCGCTGCGCATGCGCGAGTGGTCGGATGTGCACCGCGAACTGCTGCAACTGGTGCACGAGCAATCCTTGCGGGTGAATCAGAAGCCGGCCGAGGAAGCAGCCATCCATCAGGCCCTGCTCAGCGGCCTGTTGGGCCGCATCGGGCACAAGCGTGAGGAAGGCGATTACCAGGGCGCGCGTGGGGTGCGGTTTCACCTGCATCCCGGGTCCGGCCTGGCGCGCAAGCGTCCGGAATGGGTAATGGCCGCCGAGCTGGTGCAGACCAGCCGGCTCTATGCGCGCACTGTGGCGGCGATCGAGCCGCCCTGGGTCGAGGCTGCTGCCGGGGATCTGCTCAAGCGCAGCTATCTGGAGCCGCATTGGCAGGCGCGCGCTGGGCGGGTGGGCGCTTACATGCAGACCAGCCTGCATGGATTGATCCTCAGCGCCCGACGCCGGGTGGATTATGGCCCGATCGATCCGGTGCTAGCGCGGGAGCTTCTGATCCGCGAGGGCCTGGTGGCCGGGGAATGCCGTACCCGCGGGGGCTTTCTGGCGCACAATCGTGCGCTGTGGGCCGAGCTGCTCGAGGAGGAAGCCAAGCTTCGCCAGCCCGGTGCCTTGCTGGATGAAGAAGCGCCCTTCAACTTCTACGCGCAGCGCATCCCGGCGGATGTTCACGACATGGTGCGTTTCGAGCGCTGGCGGCAAGCCGCCGAGCGTGAGGATCCCGGGCGGTTGTTCATGCACCGCGAGGATCTGGTGCGCGCCGATTCGGCCTGGGCGGACAGTCGCGCCTATCCCGATCAGATGACGGTCGAGGGCATGCCGCTGCAGCTGCGCTATCGCTTCGAGCCCGGCGATCCGGAGGACGGGGTGACGGTGCAGATCCCCCAACCGGCTCTGGCGCCGCTGCGCGCCGAGTCGTTCGAGCGACTGGTCCCCGGGATGCTCGCCGACAAGGTGGAAGCCCTGATCCGCGGTCTGCCCAAGGCCCTGCGTCGTCATTTCATTCCCGCCCCCCATTTCGCGAAAGCCGCGACCGAGGCGCTGCTTGAGGAGGCGGACGTCGCATTGCGGCCCGGGCTTTCGCGGGCACTGGCCCGCATGACCGGTGTCGAGGTGCCCCCGGATCAGTGGCCGGAGGATAGCGTGCCCGACAACCTGCGCATGCGCTTCGAGATTCTGGGCCCGGATGGGAGCATTGTCGCTTCAGGGCGCGATTTGGGCGCACTACAGGCGGCCCATCACGGCGATGGCCGGATCGTGGCGCCTGCGCAAGCCGCGCCGGCAAAGGGCGAGGAGGTCGCGCGCTGGAATCGGGACCGGGTAACCGACTGGGATTTCGGCCCACTCCCCGACGGTGCGGTGGAGGTCGTGCGGGCGGGCTTGCGCGTGCCGGCCTGGCCGGCGCTCGCTGTGGAGGGGGATGCCGTGGCGCTGCGCCTGTTCGACCGACCCGAGGCCGCCCGGGCCGCTCATCGGGCGGGCATTCTGGCGCTGGTGCGTCAGCGCCTGGGCGCATCGATGCGTCTTCTGGAAAAACAGATGCCGCTGGCGCGTGAGCTCGGGCTCTTGTATGCGCCGCAGGGCCGTTGGGACGCGCTGCGGGCCGATCTGGTCGAGGCGGTCCTCAGGCGATTGTTCCTGACCCTGCCGTTGCCCCGCGATGCCGACACGTTCGCCGCCCGTCTCGACGCCGGCCGGCGCCAGCTCATGCCGGTGGCGGCGCAGGTGGCCCAGGCCGTGCACGCGGCGCTCACGGAATACAAGGTGCTGCGGCCTCTGTTGCAGGCAGACGCGCCAGAACCCCGACGCAGTGTCCTCGCCGACATCCGGGCGCAAGCCGAGTGGCTGATGGCGCCGGGGTTTGCGGCGCGCATCGAGGACCCCTGGCTCGGCCGGCTGGCGGTCTACCTCAAGGGCGCGCGGCTGCGGCTCGAAAAGCTGCCCGGACGGGCAGCGCGCGATGCCCAGTGGCAGGCGGCGGTCGCGCACTGGCTGCGACGCCTCGCCGAACTGTCCGCCACCGACGATCCCGATCGTGCGGCCCGGCGGGATGCACTGCGCTGGATGGTCGAGGAATATCGCCTGTCGTTGTTCGCCCAGGAACTCGGCGTTCAGGGTCGGGTGTCCGAGCGTCGTCTGGCAGAATTGTTCGAGGACTGTCGCTGAGCGGAAACAGTTGTTTGCACCGATTGCCGGTTCCAATCTGTAGGCGCCCCAAGAGGGGTATCGGATTGGAGTGTGACGCGCATGAAGCGGTTTTTGCTGGCAGGATTGATTGGCCTTGGATCGATGAATGCGCTGGCGGGTGACGAGCGGCGCGAGGCGATGGTCGCCGGCGCGCTGGGCGGTGCGGCCGGTGCCGTGATCGGGCAGCAACTCGGCGGCACCACCGGGGCGGCGATCGGCGGCGCCCTGGGGGGTGCACTCGGAGCCGGTTTGGCGGTGGATGATCACGATCATCGTTACCGACCCGCGCATCCTCATAGCTATCGCTCTGGAGCGCCGGTGGTCTATCGTCCGGCGCGGCCCGCCGCCGCTTATCACACCCATGATCATCGCTGGGCGCGGCGTGCAGCGCGCCATCACATGGCTCACCATCATCATGGTCATATCGCGCACCGCAAGGCGCACAAGGCTCACCGGCATGACGATTGGCACGATCATTGACCTGCCAACAGAATCCCGCGTGAATCCGGTTCATTCACCGTGGTGCCGACCGGCTCGTTTTGAATAGGGGGATAACGACAATGAAATCCAGTGTAGTACGTGCGGTCGGGCTCTTCGCCCTAACCGCGGTCGCACCCGTCATGGCTCAGAACGCCACCACCGAAGCGGCCATCGGCGGCGCGCTCGGCGGCGCCACCGGCGCCGTCATCGGCCAGCAGGTCGGCGGCCGCGAGGGCGCCATCCTGGGTGGCGCGCTCGGCGCGGCTGCTGGCACCGCGATTGCCGTCGACAAGGATCGGGATGGCCATCACCACCATTCGGTGGGTGGCTCGGCGCCAGCCGTCATCGTCGCCCCGCCCGCACGCGGGGGCTTCTGCCCGCCGGGGCAGGCGAAGAAAGGCAATTGCTGAGCCCTTGCGCCGCCTCCCCGGCGGCGCAGCCTTGCCCGCGTTACTGTGCAGAACCACGGGTGAGCGGTTGGTTACATGGCTGGTTCCGCCGTCGATCACTAACGCCACCCGAGTTCGGTGATTCTGTACTTAGGGTGCCAATATTCGAGGCGGTAGCACGGCCGCTGAAAACGCTGGCAATAGGCAAGAACCGTTTCGATGTCAGATTCGTTTTGCGCATTTGGTCCTAGGACGATGCCCGCCAAGCATTGATTCAGTTGCAGACTCACATCGCCGCTCTCCTCGGAGTAGAGCAACCACCGGTACTCTGACTCGTCCCTCCAGTCGATGCTCTTCCTGAACAAGGTCGAGCGAATCATCTCGTTTTCGTTGACCAGATCGAAAACGTTCACTGTGTCCCAATCGATGTCCGGATCGGAAGAAAGCGATGCGCCCCCACCTCCCTGGGAGAGCCAGGGATAATAGGCGACCTCTCCCTCAAGAAGATATCTCGGGTGTTCCGCCTTTTTTTTCAAAGCCGTCTGAACCTTGTTTCTGTCCAGAACGAGACACAGACCTTCGCCTTTTCCTCCGTACTGGGCCCACATCCGCGGCCGGCCGTAAGCCGATGACTCGACCGGGCAAAAGGTGTGTTCGCCCGCGATTCGGGTGCAGGTGCAAAGAATGCGGCAATTTTTCTGAAAGCGTTCTTGGGCTGCCGTGATTTTGGATTCGCGTCTGACGAAGTCGAGAGTTGAGCTCCCGTCTTCAACAAAAGAGTCGATCTCTATCCAGCCAAACGTACGTTCTCGCGGGTCGCAGAGACGCTCGACACGACCGAGGCGGAGCTCATTGCTCGTCAATATTTTCATGCCGGATTCGAAAGGGGTGTAGTGCGCGACGCACTTCTCGTCATCGATCTTGCGTGAGTGCGATTCGGTCATCGCAATGCGTTCCCTGGAATGACAAGCGGACGTAAGCTGGCCCAGCGGCGCTTATAGGGTGACGGACGGGTTACGACGTGATGCAGCCTAAAGGGCAGCTTTGCCGTAGCGGCGCACCACGTAGTCATCCACGATGCGCGAGAAATCCGCGGCGATGGTGTCGCCCTTGAGCGTGACGGTCTTCTCGCCGTCGACATAGACCGGCGCCACTGGCACCTCGCCGGTGCCGGGCAATGAAATCCCCACGTTGGCATGCCGGCTTTCGCCGGGGCCGTTGACCACGCAGCCCATGACCGCGACAGTCATGTTCTCCACGCCCGGATAGCGCTCGCGCCAGAGCGGCATCTGCTCGCGCAGGTGGCTCTGGATGTCGCGCGCGAGTTCCTGAAACACGGTGCTGGTGGTGCGCCCGCAGCCGGGGCAGGCGACGACGCTGGGCGTGAAGGCGCGCAGGCCCATGCTCTGCAGGATCTCCTGCGCCACTTCCACCTCGCGGGTGCGCGGTTCGCCGGGTTGCGGCGTGAGCGAGATGCGGATGGTGTCGCCGATGCCTTCCTGGAGCAGCACGGCCAGCGCGGCGGTGGAGGCGACGATGCCCTTGACGCCCATGCCGGCTTCAGTGAGGCCCAGATGCAGGGAGTAGGCGCAGCGACGGGCCAGCTCGCGATAGACGCGGATCAGGTCCTGCACGCCACTGAGCTTGCAGGAGATGATGATGCGATCGGCGGCAAGGCCCAGTTCCTCGGCGCGCGCCGCGTTGTCCAGTGCCGAGGCGATGAGTGCCTCGTCCATGACACGGCGCGGGTCCCACGGCTCGGGCCGGCGGGCGTTGTCGTCCATCATGCGCGCCAGCAAATCCTGATCGAGGCTGCCCCAGTTCACACCGATGCGGACCGGCTTGTCGTAGCGGCAGGCCAGCTCGATCATCTGCGCGAACTGGCTGTCACGGCGCTGGCCCTTGCCGACATTGCCGGGGTTGATGCGGTATTTGTCCAGCGCTTCCGCGCAAGCCGGATTGCTGGCCAGCAGCTTGTGGCCGTTGAAGTGGAAATCGCCGACCAAGGGCACGTCGAGGCCCATGCGGTCCAGCCGTTCGCGGATCCCGGGCACCGCGGCCGCCGCCTCGACCGTGTTGACCGTGATGCGCACCAACTCCGAGCCGGCGCGATGGAGCTGCGCCACCTGAATGGCGGTGGCGACCTCGTCGGCGGTGTCGGTGTTGGTCATCGACTGCACGGCGACGGGCGCGCTGCCGCCGACCGTCATGTTGCGAATGCGGACGGCGTGCGTGGGATGGCGTGATGGGCTTGTCGGATTGTCCATGATCGGAAGATTCTCGTGGGTCGTTCGTGCGGCCATGATAGCCCAACTGCCGTGGGGATTTTGCCTGTCGGTCGTGACGACACGGGTGCGTTTCATCCGCCCAGACCCAACAGCACCATGCCGCCCAGCAGCGCGAACAGCGCAGCGGCGAGCTGGTGGATGCGCCGGGTGGGCAGATGTTGCGCCAGCCGCTCTCCGATCAGGACGGCCGGGACGTTCGCGATCATCATGCCGAGCGTCGAGCCGCCGACCACCGGACCGAGCGCGGCGTAATGCGACGCCATCGCCACCGTCGCGATCTGGGTTTTGTCGCCCATCTCAGCGAAGAAAAAGGCGAGCAGGGTGGTGCCGAAGACACCCAGGCGGCGCGAAAGCCGCATCGTGTCGGAATCAAGCTGGTCGGGGATGAGCATCCAGACGGCCATGGCCAGAAACGACAATCCCAGCCCCGTGCGCAGGATGGCCGGATCGACCGCACTTGCGATCCAGGCGCCCAGGCTGCCGGCGAGGCCGTGATTGAACAGGGTGGCCGTAAGGATGCCCAGCATGATGGGCACGGGACGCCGGAAGCGCGCCGCGAGGATAAAGGCGAGGAGCTGAGTCTTGTCGCCGATTTCGGCCAGCGCGACCAGACTGGTGGAGACGAAGAACGCTTCCATGAACATCCCCGGCCGGAACGACATCGATGACCACAGCGCTACCCCGGCCTGCGGCGGCGCTGTGGTCAACGGTCTTGCCAGGTGCGGGACTGCCTGCGCCATGGCCGATGGGGCCAAGTGTGTTGACGCAAGCCTCTTCCGGTGGAAGAGCGGCTACTCCCCGATGACGGCTGCGATTCTAACGCAGCGAGGTTGCCGAGCCCAGCGCTTGGCTGTCCGGATCAGGACGCCTCCGGATCGGCAGAAGGCGGTGTATCGGCTACCACCGCCAGGGCTTCCGGCGAGGTGCGCACCATCGGTGCGAAGTGCGCGTGGTCTTCCAACGCGACCGGCGGCGCCTGCCGGATGCGCAAGGCCACGAAGACCGCCAGCGAAGCGAGCGCGACGGCGAAATAGATCAACAGGCTGCGAGGACCGAAGCTGCCGATCAACACGCCGACCAGGGCCGGGCCTGCCGCGGCCCCGAGTCCGTGCAACAGCAGCAGACCGCTGCTGCCCTCGAGCGCTTCTTCCGGCTGCAGGTGATCGTTCATATGCGCCACACTCACCGGATACACGCTGAATGCCAGCCCCCCGAACAGGAACGTGGCCAGCACCAACCCGAAAACGGGGCCTTCGGTAAGCAGCAGGGTTACCAGGGCAACCAGAGCGGCGGTTGCGCCGATGACCGCCAGTACCCGGCGACGGTCGACCCGGTCGGACAGGTGCCCGATGGGCCATTGCAGGGCGGCGCCACCGAGGATGGTGGCGCTCATGAACCCGGCGACTCCGGCCTCGTCCAACCCGATGCGCAGGGCAAAAACCGGTCCCATCCCCCAGAACGCACCGATAATGAGCCCAGAGGCCAGCGTTCCGCCGACCGCAGCAGGTGAGGCGCGGTACAAAAAGCGCAGGCCCAGGCGCGGCGTTCGGGCCAGCTGCGGTTGGGGGATGCTGGTGAAAGCGATCGGCAGCAGCGCCAGAGACATCAGCATCGATGCGATGGCGAACAGTGTGAATCCGGCGGGGTCGGCATGGGTGATGAGGGCCTGACCCAAGGCCAGGGCGAACAAGGTCACCACCATGTAGGCACCGAAGACCTGGCCGCGTCGGGCATTGGGGATCGAGGCGTTCAGCCAGCTCTCGATCACCGTATAGAGGCCTACCTGACAGACGCCGCTGACGACGCGCAACGCCAGCCAGAAAAAGGGTTCGATCATCAACACATGCAGCAGAGCGGCTACCGCGGCGATCGCCGCGAAGATGGCGAATGCCCGGATATGTCCCACCCGGCGAATCAGCGTTGGACAGATGAAGGTTCCCCCGAAGAAGCCGACGAAATAGGCGGACATCACCAGGCCGATGACCGGATCGGAAAAACCGTCCATACCCGCCCGCAGGGCGAGCAGGGTGCCCAGCAGGCCATTGCCGATGAGCAGGATGCCAATGCCAAGCAGCAGGGAAACGATGGGTAACAGCGTGGACAGCATGATCGTGGAATCTGGCGCAAAAAGGGGCGGATACGGGGGTCGACGTGCCGGCGGGCGCTAGCCTTGCCGCAGTCGTTCGGCCCGCCCAAGCATACCGGACTTGGCGCCATTAATCCCACGGATCGGCTGCTGTGCGAGGGGCGATCGCATTCATCGGGTTTTTTTGGACCCGACGGTTTCGGCCGGCGCTGACCCTCGCGATCGCCCCGTGTTGGCTAGCCGCGCGCGCCGACGGCGCCGGATTCGTACCAGTCTTTCGAGGCGTTGACCACCCGCACGACCAGCAGCATGACCGGGACTTCGATCAACACCCCTACGACGGTCGCCAGCGCCGCGCCGGATTGAAAGCCGAACAGGCTGATGGCCGCCGCGACCGCCAGCTCGAAGAAATTCGATGCGCCGATCAGGGCTGACGGGCAGGCTACGCTGTGTTTCTCGCCCACCACCCGGTTGAGCCAGTAGGCCAGTGCGGAATTAAAAAACACCTGGATCAGGATCGGAACCGCCAGCAGGGCGATGATCAGCGGTTGCTTCAGGATCGCCTCGCCCTGGAAGGCGAACAGCAGGATCAGTGTGGCAAGCAGCGCGGCGATTGACCAGGGGCCGATCCGCGCCATGGCGGCATCGAATGCTTCGGGTCCCCGGGCCAGCAGGCGTCGGCGCCAGAGCTGCGCGAGGATGACCGGAACGACGATATACAGGCCGACCGAGGTCAGCAGGGTGTCCCAGGGTACGGTAATCGCCGAAATTCCAAGCAGAAAGGCGACGATGGGTGCAAATGCGAACACCATGATGGTGTCGTTCAGGGCTACCTGAGACAGGGTGAACAAAGGATCGCCATTAGACAGCCGGCTCCACACGAAGACCATGGCCGTGCACGGTGCAGCGGCCAGCAGGATGAGGCCGGCGATGTAGCTGTCGATCTGGTCGGCCGGCAGGATCGGGGCGAACAGATGACGCAGGAACAGCCAGCCGAGAAAAGCCATCGAAAACGGCTTGACCAGCCAGTTGACGAACAGCGTGACGCCGATCCCGCGCACATGCTGGCGGACCTCATGGATTGCGCCGAAGTCGACCTTGACCAGCATCGGGATGATCATCACCCAGATCAGCAGGCCCACCGGAAGGTTGACGCGCGCTACCTCCAGGCTGCCCACCCAGCGAAACAGCTCCGGTGCGACCTGACCGGCCAGAATACCGGCGCCGATGCAGAGAAACACCCATATGGTAAGAAAGCGTTCGAACACACTCATGGGTTCACCCGCGGCGGCTTTGGCGGTGACTTCACACTGGGCCGACATGACGGATACTCCTTAAAGTTCGAGGGCTTCGCGAACAGCGGGAACCAGGCGCGCGCGGATGTCGTCACGCACCGCTATGAAGCTGGCCAGCGGCTCCCCGTGCGGATCGTGAAATCCGACATGGATCCGTCTGACCGGCCGGGGAAATATGGGGCAGGTCTCCCGAGCGTTGTCGCATACGCTCACCACCAGATCGATGTCCTGATTCAGGACCGCATCGACCGTCTTGGGGTACAGGCTGCCGGTCGGCAGTCCGGCGAGCCGCAAGGCCTCGAGCGCACCATCGGCGACCTTTGGTTGCGGCGCGGTGCCGGCCGAAATGGCACGCACCAGGCCGTCGAGGTCATGATTCAGGATGGCTTCACCCATCTGGGATCGGCAGGAGTTGCCGGTGCAAAGGACGAGAACGGTTTTGGGTGTGGACACGATGCGTCTGCCTTCTGAAAAAGGGGATGCCAGACGGTGGGGCCGCGGCTTGCATCCGGAAGTGGCCGCAATTGGATTATTCCATAGTTCGCAATTTATGGAAATATCGGTGCCGCTCTATTCTCGGCTTGCCGGGCCGGGCGGCGCACCGAATTCAGCCAATGAGCGCGAAGCGAGCCCCTTGGGGGTCGACGGCATGGAGGATCCGGTCGCCGTCCGGAATCGTTACCGGCCCCATCCCGATCTGCCCACCACCGGCGCCGATGCGCTCGACCGCCGTGTCGAAATCAGCCACGCGAAAATAGTACGTCCATTGCGCGGGCGCCGCATCCGGGCTCGGATTCAGGGCGCCCAGCCCGTAGCCGTGGCGAAGGAACTCATAAGTGCCGTTGGGTCCCTGATCCATCTGGCCATCTTTCACCCAGCCGAACTGGGCGTTGTAGAACGCCAGCGACGCCTTGGCGTCCGGGGTGGTCAGTTCGTTCCACGCGCAGTGACCCGGCCGGGGCAGGTCATGGGCGAAGGCCAGACTGTCCTGTGCGTCCAAGGAGTGCATCAGATAGAACAGGGCGCCCTGCGGGTCGGCGACCAGTGCGATGCGGCCCACACCCGGCAGGTCGGCGGCTGTCATCAGCACCCGGCCGCCGGCGTTCTGGAGGCGGGTGACGGCCTGGTCCACATCGTCGACTTCGATATAGCCCAGCCAAATCGCCCGCGCGCCGCCGTCGATCATGGCCGGGGTCAGCGGCATGATCCCGCCGATCTGATGGCTGGCGTCGGACTCGGCCGCCTGCGCCGACAGGACGCGATAGTCGAGACCGGACAGGTCGCCCCGCGCTATCTGCCACCCCACCACCTCGCCATAAAACCGCTGCGCTGCGTCGGCATCGGGTGTGAGCAGTTCGTACCAGACAAAATCGCCGTGTTTGTTGGCCATAGCGCGCTCCAGAACCACGGTCGTGGTGTTGCCGTGGGGCGGTGTCGGGCGAACACATGGGGTGGGAGGCTGCGGCTCGGCCCGGCAACCGCCGGCGCGGTTGCGGCAGGGCAGCCGCAGCGATGTCCCCGAAGGCCCGGGTCGGGGTGGTGACGACAAACCATGCCATCTTCACCTGCCCGGTATCAAAGCACATTCTCCCAGGGACATTCATGACAAACTGATTTCCGCAGGATCGATAGCGGCGGTTGACGGCGATGGGCTGTTGTTTTTCGGGACACCTCGCCCGCTAAGGCCGTTCATTCGCGGCGCCGTCGGCTGCGAACCATTGCTCAATGAACGCCACGCACGCCGAGACCTTGGGCGGCACGTGGCGCCGGGCCGGATAGGTGGCATACAGGATCAGCGGTGGGCGCGGATGATCGGCCAGCAACTCGACCAGGGCCCCGCTGGCCAGGCCGTCGCCGCAGACAAAGCTCGGCATCATGGCGATGCCGTGCCCGTCGAGGACGGCTTGCCGGATGAACAGGGTGTTGTTGGCCCGGAGTCGGCCGCCGATCTGCACCCCATCTCCGATTGGCCAGACCGTACCGCCCCGGAAGTGGCGGTAGACGTAGCAGTTGTGACGGCTCAGGTCGGCGGGGGTGCGGATCGGGGGGTGACGCGCGACGTATTCGGGGGCGGCGCAGACATGAAAGCGGAAGGTGGCGACGGCCCGGCCGACGTAGCTCGAGTCGAACGGGCGGCTGGCTGCGCGGAATCCCAGATCAAAGCCTTGGGTGATCAGATCGACCCACTCGTCGCTGAGCTCGACGTCCAGTTCGATCTCGGGATATTGCGCCATGAAGGCCGAGAGTGCCTGCGACAACTCGGTCAGACCGAGGGACATGGACGCGTTGACGCGCAGTTTGCCGCGCGGCGCGCCGTCCAGAGCCATGAGTTCGGCCTCGACCGATTCCACCTGAGCCAGAATCGCCCGACAGCGCTGCAGATAATCCTGTCCTCGTTCCGTCAACTCGAGCCGGCGGGTACTGCGCTGCAGCAAGCGGATACCCAGCGCGGTTTCCAGACGGGTCATCTCCTTGCTCAACACCGATTTCGACAGTGCCAATTCATCGGCCGCGCGACTGAAGCTTCCCAGCTCCGCAATGCGAACGAACAGTTGCATGGCCCGTAGCTTGTTCATGAATGTTTCCGAAATGGCAACAGTGCATGTACAGAATACGGATTTTTCGAATTTCGTTTCCGAACTACGCTGCACCGACGTCGACCCTCCCGTCGACGATGACGTAATTCGGAGGTTTTCAGTCCCATGTACACACTCTATTTTCTGCCCGGTGCCTGCTCTCTGGCCACCCATGTCATGGCGCGCGAGTTGGGATTGCCGATCGAGCTGGTCGACAAGCGGGGGGTTGCCGACTTCTCGCGCATCAATCCGGTCGGCACCGTCCCGGTGCTGGTGAATGGAGATCGGGTGCTGCGCGAGGGTGCGGCGGCGATGATCCATCTGCTGGAGGCCGCGGACAGCCCCTTGCTGCCCCGGTCCGGTCCGGCCCGCGACGCGGCGATCGACGCGATCATGTTCGCCAATGCCACCGTGCATCCGGCCTATGGGCGGCTGTTCTTCCTGGCAAAGTCGATGGCAGCGGGGCCCGCTAAAGCGCAAGCCATGGCAGCGGCCGCCGATGCGGTGAGCGTTCTTTGGGCCACGGTGAACACCCGCTTGGGTGAGCACATCTTCCTGGGCGGCAGTGAACCCACTGCGGCTGATGTGATGCTGACGGTGTACGCACGCTGGAACGCGCAATTCCCGGTCACGATCGAGCTGGGTGAGGCGGTCAAGCGCATGACCGCTGCGGTGATGGCGCGCCCGAGCTTTCAGGCCGGACTGGCCGAAGAGCAAGCCAGGGCGGTGGCATGAGCGGCACGGAATCGTTGCGTGGGCAAGCGGATCTGGCGGCGATTGCTTCGTTGGTGCGTGCCTATTGCAAAGGCCTGCACCAGGGCGATCCCGCCTTGCTTCGGTCGCTGTTCGATCCACAGGCGGCGCTGCAGGCCCCCGGGCTCCGGCGCAGCCTCGATGCGTGGCTCGCGATGGTAGCCCGGCGCAGCTCGCCCGCGGTGCGAGAGGACCCCTTCGCCTACGGGATTCTGGGTATCGACCTGATGGGCGACCAGGCCCTTGCGAAAGTCGACTGCCCCTTGCTGGGCGATCGGTTTACCGACTGCCTCAGCCTGCTGCGGGAGGATGGGCAATGGCGCATCGTCAACAAGATGTACGCGCCCCGTGCCTGAGGCCGCTCCACACCGGTACGATGCGGCTGGGCGCTGGCGGCGCGATACCGCGCCATTGACTGTTCAAACCAAGGAGAAAAGGTATGCCCTATGTTCACATTCGCGTGACTGACGATGGCGTCAGCGCGGCGCAGAAGGCTGAATTGATCGAGCGGACCACGCAAATGCTGGTGGATGTGTTGGGCAAGAACCCGGCCAGTACCTTTGTGGTGATCGAGGAAGTATCGACCGATAACTGGGGGGTGGGTGGCATCTCCGTGACCGAGCAGCGGCGCCGGGCAACCGATCGTCGGTGAGCGGAACCGGTCCGGTCGGGGTCTTGTCGGGATGACGCGAGCCTGGGTCCCGGTGGCCGGTCCGCTGCCTGGAGTCCGAAACAGAACACCCGGCGGTGCCGGCCGCCGGGTCAAAGGGGATGCGCTTGGCGTGTTGCCGTCATCCCATCCGCGGGGCTTCGGGTCAGGCCGCTTTCCCCTGTTCCAGGGGATCGGTGCCGCTGGCCGCGTAGGCCGCAGCGAGATCCGTCGAACGGGTCAGCAGGTACTCGAACGCAGCGAGCGCGGCCTTTGCACCCTCGCCCATGGCGATGACGATCTGCTTGTAGGGCACGGTCGTGACGTCCCCGCAGGCATAGATGCCGGCCTCGGAGGTTTCGCCCTTCTCGTTGATGACGACCTCGCCGAAGCGGGTGCGCTCCACCACATCGGCCAGGAAGTCGCTGTTGGGCACCAGGCCGATCTGGACGAAGACACCATCCAGGGCGAGGCTGTGCGGTGTGTCGGTGGCGCGCTCGACGTATTCGATGGCCGTGACCTTGCCACCCTCGGCCTTGATCGCCTTGGTCGCGACGTTCTTGAGGATGCGGATGTTGTCCCGGGCCAGCGCCTGGTCGACCAGCACCTTGTCCGCCTTGAGTTCGGGCAGAAACTCGAACACGGTGACCGACTTGACGATGCCGGCAAGGTCCAGCGCCGCTTCGATGCCGGAGTTGCCGCCGCCGATGACCGCGACGTCCTTGCCCTTGAAGAAGGGGCCATCGCAGTGGGGGCAATACGCGACCCCGTTGCCGATGTTCTCTTTCTCCCCCGGAACGCCGAGCTCGCGCCACTTGGCGCCGGTGGCCACGATCAGGGTCTTGGTGTCGATCTGCTCGCCCGAGGACAGCGTCAGGCGCTTGATCGGTCCCTGGGTCACGTTCAGCACCTTGAGGTGTTCCTTGACCGTGACCGCGTACGCGTTGAGGTGCGCCTGCAGGGCGCCGGTGAGCGCGGGGCCGGTGGTCTTGGGCACGGAAATCAGGTTCTCGATGCCCATGGTGTCCTTTACCTGGCCACCCATGCGGTCAGTGATCAGCGTCACGGCGAGGCCCTTGCGCGCGCTGTAGATGGCGGCGCTCACCCCAGCTGGGCCGCCGCCGACCACCACCACGTCCTGCAGGGGCAGGCGGGCTGTGGGCGCGGACTCGGCGATCTGCGGGTAGCGCTCGACCAGCCGGTCGATGAGTTCAGCGGCGGTGACCTTGCCGTTGGCGAAGACTTCGCCGTTCAGGTACACAATCGGCACCCCCTGGATGTCGCGCTCCGCGATGACGTCCTGGAACAGGCCACCGTCGATCATCTCGGTGCGGATGTTCGGGTTGAGCAGCGCAAACTGGTTGAGCGCCTGCACCACCTCGGGGCAGTTGTGGCAGCTGAGGCTGACGAACACTTCAAAGTGCAGCGCCTCGCTGATTCGGCCGACCATCTGCTGGAGGGAGTCGTCCAGTTTGATGGGCGTGCCCGAGGCCTGCAGCATGGCGAGCACCAGCGAGTTGAACTCGTGCCCGCTGGGGATGCCCGAAAAGCGGATGCCGGTGTCTTCGCCGCCCGCCAGCAGCGCGAAGCTGAGGGGGCTGCGCAGACCGGGCAGGTCTCGCTCTTCAAGCGTGATTTTGTCGCTGACGCTGGCGATCTCGGCCAGAAACTGCGCCAGTTCGTCGCGTTTGCTGTGCGCGCCGGTCTGCAAGACGAACGTGACCGGCCTTTGCATGTTCGCGGCGTAGCCTTGCAATGCTTGGAGGATGTCTTTCGATAACATGGTTCGGTCCTTTGCCGTGCTTGCGTGGGCGGGTCGAGCGGGGTGCGGGCCGGCGCCCACACCCCCCCCTTTCGGACTAGATCTTTCCGACCAGGTCGAGCGAAGGCGCCAGGGTGGACTCGCCTTCTTTCCAGGCCGCCGGGCAGACTTCGCCCGGGTGGGCGGCAACGTACTGGGCCGCCTTGAGCTTGCGCAGCAGGTCTTCTGCGTCACGGCCGATGCCCTCGGCGGTGATTTCCATCGCCTGGATGACGCCGTCCGGGTCCACGATGAAGGTGCCACGGTCCGCAAGGCCCTGGCCTTCGCGCATCACGTCGAAGTTGCGGGTGATCTCGCCGGTTGGGTCGCCGATCATGGTGTACTGGATCTTGCCGATGGTTTCAGACGAATCGTGCCAGGCCTTGTGGGTGAAGTGTGTGTCGGTGGAGACCGAATAGATTTCCACGCCGCGCTTCTGGAACTCCTCGTAGTGGTCGGCGAGATCGCCCAGCTCGGTCGGGCAGACGAAGGTGAAGTCGGCGGGGTAGAAGAAGAAGATCGACCACTTGCCTTTCAGGTCCTGATCGGACACTTCGATGAACTCGCCCTGTTTGAAAGCGGTGGCCTTGAAGGGTTTGATGGCTGTGTTGATCAGCGCCATGGTGCACTCCTTTCTCGGTGGGTTGGAAAAGCGTTGTTGTGACTCTCGATCCTAAGCATGCCCCGTTCATATGTAAATTGAATTAAAATTATCATGACGTTCCAAAATATAGAACGCAAGATGATCAAAAGGGGTCCGGCATGGTTTCCATCAAACAGCTCCATTACGCCTTGGCGGTGGAAAAGACGCTGCATTTCCGCAAGGCCGCCGAGCAGTGCAATATCAGCCAATCCGCCCTGAGCACCGCGCTCAACGAACTGGAAAGGCAGCTTGGAGTGCAGATTTTCGAGCGCGATAACAAGAAGGTGCTGGTGACCCCGCTCGGCCGGCAGGTACTGGCGCAGGCCCGCAAGGTGATTCTGCAGGTGGACGAGCTGCAGCATCTGGCCCAGAGCCAGAAGGATCCACTGAACTTCCCGCTCTCGGTCGGCCTGATTCCTACCATTGCGCCGTTTCTGCTGCCCCGGATGATGCCCTTGCTCAGCGCGCAATACCCAAAGGCGCAGCTCAACATCGTCGAGGAGCAATCCCAGATGTTGGTGGACATGGTGCGCCAGGGCGAGATCGACACGGCCATTCTGGCGCTGCCGTTCCCGGTCGACGGCCTGTTGACGCTGGAATTCTGGCAGGAGGATTTCTACTGGGTGACGCTGGCCGAGGATGTCCACGCACACCAGAAGGAAATCACCAGCGACGAGTTGAACCACAGCAATCTGATGCTGCTCAAGGAAGGGCACTGCCTGAAGGCGCACATTCTCGATGCCTGCAAGCTTTCCGGGCAGACTGCCAACCACGGCTTCGGCGCCGCCAGCCTGAATACCTTGGTGCAGATGGTATTGGGCCGGCTCGGGACGACCCTGATCCCGGAGATGGCGCTGGATCAGCTGATTTCCCAGAACAGCGCGCTCTCGGCGGTGCATCTGAACGAGCCTGGTCCCCACCGGCGTATTGCCTTCGTGATTCGGCCCAATTACACCCGCACCGCCAGCATCGAGGCGCTGATGGCGGTGTGCAAGGCTGCGTTGCGGCCATCGCCGCGCGCGGCCGCGTAACGTGGCGCCGCGCCCGACCTGTGCTATCGCAGCAGCAGGGTAGGGATGGTGGCTGAACGCAGCAGATCGGCGGTCTTGCTCCCGAGGATCAGCCGGCGCAGCACCGAATGACCGAAAGCGCCCATGACCAGCAGGTCGATCGATTGTTCCTGAACGACGCGGGCGATCACGGTTTCGGCATCGCCGGGGACCCAGGCCGGCGTCACCGCAAAGCCCGCAGTCTCCAGTCTGGCGTGCGCCCAATCGAGTTGTCGCGGTGCATCGGCACGCGGCTTGCCGGACATCAGCAGGTGAATCGGCAGGCCGGCAAACAGCGGACTGGCGGCGATCATCTCGACCCCCCGGCGGGTCACGCCGCTGCCATCGAAGGCGATCATCACCCGTTCGGGTGGCTTGAAGCCCTCGGTGACGGTCAGCACCGGCCGGCGCAGCGCGCGGACCACCCGCTCGACGTTGCGGCCCAGATCGCGCCGGGTGGCCTCGGCCGATGCGCCGCGCCGGCCCAGCACCATCAGCCGGACTTGCGCCTGCTGCTCGCGCAGGGTGTCTTCGAGCTCGCCATGGCGCTGGCGCACGTCGACCTCGGGACAGCCCGCCGCCAGGGCGCGTTCGCGCAGTTGCTTCAGGAAGATGCGCCCCTGTTCGCGGGTGCTGCGGGCGCGCTGTTCGTCTTCGGTGGAAAGCTGGGTCAGCAGGTGCTGCTGAGCGTCGATACCGATGGTTCCGCTGTGATCATCGCCGGTGCTGCGCTCAGGGTGGCGGTCGATCACATGGAGAAACTCCAGCGGCGCATTCAGCCTGTTCGCCGCCCAGGCGGCGTAGTCCGCCACGTGCACCGCGAAGCGGGACCGGTCGACGCAGGCCAGAACCTTGTTCTGCGGATCTATCACGGCGCGTCCCTCAGTGGTCCAGCAGGAAGTCGTCGGCACCATCCTTGTCGTGGATAGCAAAGCGGTCGACCAGGGTCGCGCTGGCTTCGTTGAGCCCGATCACTTCGACCTCGGTGCCTTCGCGGCGGAACTTCAGCACCACCTTGTCCAGGGCGCTGACGGCCGTGATGTCCCAGAAATGCGCCCGACTGACGTCGATGCGCACCTGTTCGATCACTTCCTTGTAGTCGAAGGCGTTGATGAAGCGCTCGGCGCTGGCGAAGAAGACCTGGCCGAAGACTGTGTAGGTCCGCGCATGTCCTTCGTCTTCGGCGAGCGAGGTGATGCGCAGAATCTGGCCGACCTTGTGCGCAAAGAAGAACCCCGAGAGCAATACGCCGGTGAGCACGCCCATCGCCAGGTCGTGTGTGGCCACGGTGACGGCCACGGTGGCCAGCATGACCACGCTGGAGCTCTTGGGGTGGCTGCGCAGATTGCGGATGGACGACCAGTTGAAGGTTCCGATGGAGACCATGATCATCACGGCCACCAGCGCCGCCATCGGGATCTGGCTCACCCAGGTGTCGAGAAACACCACCAGCACCAGCAGGAAGAGGCCGGCGCAGAACGTCGACAGGCGTCCGCGCCCGCCGGATTTCACGTTGATGACGGACTGGCCGATCATGGCGCAGCCAGCCATGCCGCCGATGAAGCCGCTGGCGATGTTGGCGACGCCCTGCCCGACGCATTCGCGGTTCTTGTCGCTGCGGGTATCGGTGAGGTCATCGACGATGGTGGCCGTCATCAGCGATTCGAGCAGCCCCACGGCCGTGAGCGTCAGGGCGTAGGGGAGGATGATCGCCAGGGTTTCCAGGGTGAACGGCACGTCCGGCAGCAGGAACACCGGCAGGCTGTCGGGAAGCTCGCCCATGTCGCCCACGGTGCGGATATCCAGATCCAGCGCCAGGGCGACGCCGGTCAACACCACGATGGTGACCAGCGGTGAGGGAATGGCCTTGGTGAGGTAGGGGAGGCCGTAGATGATGCCCAGGCCAGCGGCGGTCATCGCATAGACGTGCCAGGTGACATCGATGAGTTCGGGCAGCTGCGCCATGAAGATGAGAATCGCCAGGGCGTTGACGAAGCCGGTGACCACCGAGCGCGAGACGAAGCGCATCAATGTGCCGAGGCGCAGCCATCCCGCAATGATCTGCAGCACACCCGTCAGTACCGTGGCCGCAAGCAGGTACTGCAGGCCGTGTTCCTTGACCAGGGTGACCATGACCAGCGCCATGGCTCCAGTGGCCGCCGAGATCATCCCCGGACGGCCCCCGACGAACGCGATCACCACCGCGATGCAGAACGAGGCGTAAAGCCCGATCTTGGGGTCGACACCCGCGATAATGGAAAACGCGATGGCTTCGGGGATCAGGGCCAACGCCACCACCAGACCGGCAAGCAGATCATTGCGAACGTTGGACAGCCAGTCCTGTTGGATCGACTTGAGCAAGGTGGGCTCCTTGGCTTGGTTTCGGACGGCCCCGGTTCTCGCAGCAGTGGTGTCCAGGCGGAAGATGACGGGGCCGGGAAGCCGCGCAGTGTCGGCTGGTGTGGGCCGCCGTGCGCGGCGCGCGGCAGCCCCGGCTGGCAAGGGCAGGCGCCGTTGGTGATCGAGGACGGGATGCGCTGAAAAACCGCGCATTCTAGCGCCTGCTGGTCGATGCGGCAAACGGCAGCCCGCGCTGGCGGCAGTGCTTCCGGACGTGTTGCCGAGAGTCACCTGCGACCGGTGTTTGACCCCGGCGGGCGATGGCCATGGCCCACCGAAGTACGCCAGTGCGCCAGGGTCCATCCGGGCGCCCCGCCCGCGCCCCGATCCCCGGTGGTTCTGTTCAGAGGGCTCGGGGTGCCGATGCGGGGTCTCAGTCGAGGCTCAGATGTTCCGGCCTTTGCCTGTACCTACGGCGCTGTAGTGACCGAAACGGTACTTGAACGGCGTGCGCCGCAAACGAAGTCCGATCGTATGCGTCATCCCGCCGAACAGCCACTCGAGCCCGGTCTTGATTCGGCCGTCCTGCTCGAAACGGCGCATGTTGATAATCGCGCGCTGCTTGCGCAGGACCCCGAACTTGCCGAACCGACTGCAGTGGGCGAGGTATTTCAGATCTTCGGCAAAGTTTAGGGTTTCGTCGTACCCGCCGGTTTTCGCGTGCAGGTCGCGCCGCACCCAGAAGCCTGATGCACCCGGCGCGGTGGGTTTGATGTATTGCAGGATCGAAATCCAATGATTGAACGCCTTGACGATCAGCCGGCACAGCCGGTCATCGTTTCCGGCGCGCATGTAGAAGGTGGCCACCGCCAGAACTCTTTGGCGGATCTCGGTCATGGCGACTTCGAGGTAGTCATGGGGAACACGAGCATCGGCATCGAGAAAAACGAAATAGTCGCCCTGCGCCGCCGACGCGCCGGTATTCCGGGCGAGTGAAACGCCGCGCTTCGGTGCCGTCACCAAGCGCAGGCGCGGATCGGTCTGCGCGCGTTCGGTCACGACGGCCGCTGTGCCGTCGCTGCTTCCGCTATCGCAGACAATGATTTCGAAGTGCGGGTAATCGTTGTCCAGCAGATCATCGATCAGGCCATCCACGACGCCTTCTTCATTCAGGCAGGGAATGATGACGCTGATTGAGGGCAGATCGCTGATTCTTCCACGTAGTGGCATTGACGCAGGCGTCGGGATCTTCGGCTGAAGCCTCCTGGCGGGTTGGGCGGCCATATTGAAGCCTCCATAGAGAAGTGCTGGTTGAGTATCGCGACAAGCGCGTGCGCGACGTTCGCTTCATCTCTGATGGCCTGATCGCTGTCTCATGTCGTGCGGCACGATACTTTGGGTCGTATTGGGTACTACGCAATAACCCTGCCAGTCAACGGTATCGACAGGTCACTCAATTCTAGGTGAATCCCCGCGTATTGCTGTTAAGGGACCATGAACGTCCAAAGGATCAATGTCGGAAAGGGCTTCGAACTCAATGGGATGGACGGCGGCGTGCCCCGCTGGCGTGTTGTGGCCCCTGGCCGGGGGGCGCACTGATCTGGTACGGATGCCTCATGGATGCCCTGTGCGCGGACTGTGGCCGGCGATCTTCGCAGGCATGCTGTGCTGCCAAGCCCGGAACAGCGCCCGAACCTGCCTTCCGGCGGCGACGCCCGCCATCGAAGCGGCGTACCTGAACCCTGGGCGGCGGGGGCCGTCGTTCCGTGTTCCGCCCCTCGGGCGGGGTGCTGACCGAGCCCATCGGGGCGGCCGGATGGCCTTCGATTCGGTATGGTGGTTGCTCGGTCGGACGGACACGTCCGGGTTCCACCGTGTGCACGGCGGGGACGTGGAAGGCGCCGTCGCGCTGTGGGACGGCGGGATGGGCGTCGGTGATCCCAGATGCCGGCGCGCTGATCCACGGAATGACGGCCGAAACGGCCGAGCCGTCGCATCGGCGTTCCGGACCAGCATGCGTGCGATGGTGCGCCGTGGTCCGGCCAGCCGGATTTTCGCAGGACGGCGGATCGATGATCGGGAGGGTGCGGTTGCAATCGAATGCGGATGCGGCGATGGGTCCAGGGCGGGAGAGTTCCCACGAACCCCAGCTGACACTGCGCGCGTTGGTCACGGGCATGGTGATCGGCGGCGTGCTCGCGCCATGCAACATCTACACAGGTCTCAAAATCGGGTGGAGCTTCAACATGTCGATCGCGGCCGCGCTGATCGGCCTGGCGTTGTGGCGGCTCATGGAAGTGTTCGGCGTGCGCCGTTTCGGCTTGATGGAAAACACCATCAACCAGACCGCCGCATCGGCTGCCGCGGCCATCGTTTCCAGCGGCCTGGCGGCGCCCATCCCAGCGCTGGCACTGGTGAACGGGACGCAACTGTCCTGGGCCTGGCTGGCCTGCTGGCTGTTCGTGGTGAGTTTTCTCGGCGTGATGGTGGCGGTCGGGCTGCGCCGTCAGATGCTGCTGCGCAGCGGCTTGCCATTTCCGGCCGGCATGGCGACGGCCCAGACGCTGCGCGAGATCTACAGTCACGGCGCCGAGGCCACCGCGCGGGTGCGGGTACTGTTCGCGAGCCTGACGCTGGCAGCGGCCCTGAAGCTCGGGCAGGAGTTTATGTTTACGGTGTCCCGCTGGTCGCCGACGCTGACTTTGCCGGGGCGCAGTGCGAGCCTGCACAACCTCGGTTTCGCGCTGGACCCGTCGTTGCTGATGATCGGTTTCGGAGCCATCGTGGGGCTCAAGGTTGGTCTGTCCCTCCTGCTGGGCGCACTCATCGCCTGGGGGTGGATCGGCCCATGGACCATTGCCCGGGGCTGGACCGAGCCGGGTGCGCCGGAGGCGGTATGGTTCGGGCCGATGGTCGAATGGTTGCTGTGGCCGGGCGTGGCGTTGATGGTCAGCGCGTCGCTCACGACTGTGGTCGCAGCCGGGTGGCATCGGCATCGTCGCCGGGAACCGCTTGCCGGGATCGAGACGGCCGCGGCGATCGGGGAGGTCCCGGCGGCCTGGTTCAGGTCGGGCGCGGTCATCGCCGGGCTGATTTCGGTGGTGGCCCAGATGGCGTTGTTCGGTATCGCCCTGTATGCCGCGGTGATCGCCACGCTGCTGGCCTTCGGACTGGCGATCGTCGCAGCGCGGGTGGCAGGCGAAACCGGCATCACACCCATCGGCGCCACCGGCAAGGTCACGCAGGTGTCCTTTGCGGTGATCACCCCGGGCAACATCAGCAACAACCTCATGGCCGCCAACGTGACCGGCGGCGCGACCGATCAGTGCGCCGACCTGTTGCACGACTTGAAGGCGGGGATGCTGCTGGGCGCCGCGCCGAGATTCCAGGCAATTGCGCAGTTGTTCGGTGTGGCCACCGGCGCGCTGGTGGGTAGCGCCGCTTACCTGCTGTTGATTCCCGATCCGCACAGCATGCTGCTGACACCCGAGTGGCCCGCTCCGGCGGTCGCCACCTGGAAAGCCGTCGCTGAAGTCCTGCAGGGCGGCGCAGGGTCCTTGCCGCCCGGCAGTGTCTCGGCGCTGATTGTTGCGGCAATTGCCGGTGTGGCACTGGCTTTGATCGCCGAGCTGGTGCCGACGTGGGGGCGGTGGATGCCGAGCGGTTCCGCGATGGGACTGGCCTTCGTGATCCCGGCCTGGAATTCGGTGTCGCTGTTTCTCGGCGCGCTGATCGGCGCGGCGCTCTCCCGCCTGGCGCCGCACTGGGCGGCGCGCTTTCTGTTGGCGATTGCTGCCGGCCTGGTGGCCGGCGAAAGTCTGGCCGGGATCGCGGCTGCGGCGAGCCGGTTGCTGCGCGGCGTGTGATCGTCCGCGACACATTCAAGACGCCGTATCCGGCGCACCCCGTCGATCAGGACACGGAAGGCCTTACACAGCAGACGCACGCTGGTGGGCAGTCCATTGGGATCGCGCGAGTTGTTCTGGGCCAACCGTAAGGCCCGCAGATCGTGGGTAACTTCCCCGACATCGTTCGTGTTGCGGACGGCGACTTCCGCTGCCTCATCGAGGCCGGTCGGTCAATGTGCCTGCGGACCTTCAATTCGCGAGGTGAGCAGGGCCGTCTTACGGATGGTGCTATAGCGCAGCCAGTCAACCGACGGCATCAGCCACGACACGCCGCGGACAGGCGGGCGAGAGCCGGCTCGGCCTGATGATTCAGATTGGGAAATGCCTCGGGAGCCTGTGGAGGATTGGAGGGCGGCAGCGGATGCGGAACGAAGGCCTGTACCGCGTTGTCCTGCATCGTCGAGATGGCGTCAGTGTCTTTTGTTCGCTTCATGGTCTAGCTGTCATTGATGGGACCTTTATGTATGAGATCGTCCGTTAATACCAGTCGCGAGCGGTACAGCAGCCTTTGCTCAGAGGCCTCGCCGTCAGCCTACACCGGCCTGCGAGGGCATCTTGAGAGTCGCCGGGCGGTACCGCCGCAGAATCGGCTTCTTGCGCGGTCGGTCATGGCCGCTTCCGCATCGCGTACTGCCGGTCTGCACAGGCAAACAGCACGAACGCTTTCATGGCCGGCACCTCAGCCGCGCCGGATTGACCAGCCGGATTGACCGCCCACGCACTCCCACAAAGCGAGTCGATCACATCGCGCAACGCGACGATCAGAGTGACCAATGCGTCGATAGCGTACTTGACGGCGGTATCCGGTTCCGAGGCCCGGACATGCAGCGGCGCGACATCCATCCGTCGCGGGTTGAGATCACTCATCACGCGGGCTGCAGCATCACCCAACGCAACATCGGCCGTCCGGCCGTTCATCTGCGCGCGTTCGCGCGCCCGCGCAGCGGCCTGCGTGCGCATGATCTGGCTCGCCATCTCGCCCCATCGCGTGATGGGGTCGGCCATCGCCTGATGCCTGTGGCCGGTCAGCTTGTTGATGTTCGAATAGCGCCCGCCGGGGTGCGCGGAATCGTCCAGGAAGCCCAGGATCCCAGTGGGCAACGAATCGGCCTGAAATCCATTCAGTGCAGACACGTTGCGCGCGGCGTAAACGGCCTTTGCGGCGTCTAAGAGGGCGCGAAGCTGGTGCCCGTAATCCTCGACGGTCTTGCTGTCGGGAGGAGCCAGCTGGTTGCGCGCCATCTGGTCGAGGACCAAGACCAGCTTCAGCACCCGCTCGAAGCCAATCGACAGTTCGAAGAACGCCGAACAGAACAACCCCTTGTTGTCGCCCAGATTGGCGTTGCGTCGCCCCGTCAGGCCGTCGCAGAGTCAGGCTTGGGCCAGCAAGCCCTCTTGCTCCAATCGGTATCAAGTCGGGCTGAATTGCATCAGGTTGATTCGCCCTCGTTCAGCGCCGCCGTGACCTGGTGTTGGCGTATTTGCCATCGGCGGCAGTTATTCGAGAACGACGAATAACCGAGGCCCCTCATGCGCCTGAATGCCCCGGCTGCCACGACGCAGAAAGCACCTCACTGGTCAAGGGCTGAAACTGGATGGTGTGACGTCCAAGGCCTGAACCATGCAACATGGCAAGACGCGCGATGGCAGACCGATCGACAAGGGCCACATCGACAAGCTCCTCAGTAACCGAACCGGCCTCGGTGAGTTACGGCACAAGGGCCAGTGGTACCAGGCCGAGCATCCGCCCATCGGCAGCCGCGAGCTGTGGAACAGTGTCCACGCGATTCTGGAGATGAATGGCCGAGTCCGGGGCAACACGACGCGGGCCAAGGTTCCCTATCTGCTCAGAGGCATCGTGTTCGGAAACGACGGGCGGGCACTGTCGCCCTGGCACACCACGAAGAAAAATGGCCGGCGCTATCGGTACTACGTGCCCCAGCGCGATGCCAAGGAGCATGCAGGAGCGTCGGGCTTGCCGAGACTGCCGGCCGCAGAACTCGAATCGGCGGTGCCCGATCAACTGCGCGCGATCTTGCGCGCGCCGAATCTACTCGGCGACATGCTGTCGCAAGCGATCAAGCTCGATCCAACCTTGGACGAGGCGAAGATCACCGTGGCCATGACTCGGCTCGACGCGATTTGGGATCAACTTTTCCCGGCCGAGCAGACCCGGATCGTGAAACTGCTGGTCGAGAAAGTCATCGTGTCACCCAACGACCTCGAAGTGCGGCTGCGCGCCAACGGCATCGAACGCCTGGTGCTGGAGCTGCGCCCCGAACCGGTAGAGCAACGAGAGGAAGCACTGGCATGAGCGGCATCCGCATCCAGAAAACTGGCGAGCCGGACATCGTTGAGGCGAGTGATGGCCGGCTGACCCTGTCGGTACCGATCCAGATCAAGCGCCGTAGTGGCCGCAAGCTGGTCACCTTGCCGAACGGCGAAACCGTGCCGGTCAGACCGTGGGATGTGGCACCGACATCCATCCAACTGGCGCTGGCCAGGGGCCACCGCTGGCTGGCCATGCTGGAATCGGGGGAAGCAAAGTCCTTGAAGGAGATCGCCACGCGGGAGGGCATCGACAACAGCTACGTCAGCCGTATGGTCAACCTGACTACGCTGGCGCCCGATATCGTGGCGGCCATCCTGGACGACGCACTTCCGAACCACATCACGCTGTTCGATCTGGCGGT